>JAYELQ010000322.1:0-4934 GCA_034717655.1 Campylobacterota bacterium | reverse complement strand
TTCCACCATCTTCTCCAATAGAGATATATTCTAAATTATATAAATCTAATACTTTATTTAATTCACTATAATCTTCTCCACCTCTTGAAGTAATAATAACTTTATAATTTAACTCTCTTAATTTCTTAATTATAGGATTAAAAAATAGCACCCATTTAGGCATATCCATATCAAATAATATCATTTAAATTATCTCCTTAAAATATTTTATAGTTTTATATAAACCCTCGTCAAGTTGTACAATTGGTTCCCAATTTAATTTCTCTTTAGCTAAATCAATTATAGGTTTTCTTTGCATTGGATCATCTTGTGGTAATTCTTTAAAAATAATGTTACTATTAGAATTTGTTTGTTTTATAATATTTTGAGCTAACTGTAAAATTGAAAATTCATAAGGATTACCTATATTTACAGGTCCTACAAAATTATCTTCTGACTTCATCATAGTAATCATACCATCAATTAAATCATCAACATAACAAAAACTTCTTGTTTGTTTCCCATCTCCATAAATGGTTATATCCTCACCATTTAAAGCTTGGACAATAAAATTACTTACTACTCTTCCATCATTTGGATGCATTTTAGGTCCATATGTGTTAAATATTCTTATAACTTTTATTTTTACATTAGCTTCTCTATAGTAATCAAAAAAAAGTGTTTCTGCACATCTTTTACCTTCATCATAACAAGCTCTTATACCTATAGGATTTACACTTCCTTTATAATTTTCTGGCTGTGGATGAACTTCTGGATCTCCATAAACTTCACTTGTTGATGCTTGTAATATTTTTATATTTAATCTTTTTGCCAAACCAAGCATATTTATTGCACCTATTACAGAAGTTTTTGTAGTTTGTATTGGGTCTTCTTGATAATGTACAGGAGAAGCGGGACAAGCAAGATTATATATTTCATCAACTTCTATATGCAATGGAAAACAAATATCATGTCTTATTAGTTCAAAATATGGGTTATCCATAAGATGAATAATATTCTTTTTATTCCCTGTAAAAAAATTATCTACACAAATAACTTCATCTCCTTGATTTAATAATTTTTCACATAAATGGCTACCTAAAAAACCTGCTCCACCTGTTACAAGTACTCTTTTTCTCATTATTTATATTTCCTTTACACCTTTAATTAATTCTTTATAGTTAAAGTTTATTTTACCAAGATTTTTAAAGAGTTTCTTTAAATATTTATAATCTTCTTCTGTATCAAGTGTTAAAGAATATTCACCATTATTAAAATCATTTATAAAATTTCCTACATTAAAATTTCTTTTTATATATGGTGTTACATGTTCTTTATCAAAATTATCTACTGCATTTAAATATCCATATTCTAATTTTTCAAAAGAAAAAACTTCTATATTTAATCCCTTAGGAGTACCATTTAATGTATCATTTATAACATAATCAAAAGAATTATTATTATAAAAGTCAATTACTTGAGCTAGAATATCGGGATCTATACAGGGAGAATCTGAACAAATTCTAACTATAATATCATCTTTATTAGCACCAAAATTCTTGGCACATTTATAATATCTTTCAAGTACATTATCCATACTTCCTTTATAATAATTTATATTAAGATTTTTACATAACTGTACTATTGATTTTGAACTATTATCATTAGTAGTAGCTACAATTATATTTTCTTTATATTTATTTAATCTTTTTAAAAATATCTCAAGAACACTCATATTATTAAAAAGTGGTAACATTACTTTTTTTGGTAGTCTAGTTGATGTCATTCTTGCTTGTACAATTATAAAAATATTTTTCATCAGTTTTTAAAAATCTTTGGTTTTTGATATCTTACAGTTTTAAATGGATTTTCAAATGCTAACCCTTGTTTATTAGCTAACTTTTCTAAACCTCTACTAACCTCTTTCATAAAAAAGTCACTATCCATATTAGTAAAGTTCATATGAAAATCTTGTCTATCTCCTATTTTCATAAGATATTCAAATTCATTTGGTATATATCCATTTTCTCGAGCCCAACTATATACAGGTGTTCCTGGTAGTGCTAAAAGAAATCCAGTACTAGGATATACTCCAGCCTCTTCACATACATCTAATGTATGTTTTATACTTTCTTTTGTTTCTTGAGGATAACCAAATATTATACTAGTAAGAGGTGTTATATTTGCCTTTCTCAATACTTTAGCTTGACCTATAAATTGATCTATATTTAGGTGTTTATCTATAGCTTTTAATATCTCAGTATCTGCATTTTCTAAAGAAAAAGCCAAATTGTCACAACCAGTACTTTTAACCTCTTGGAGAAGATCAAAATCTTTCTCTTTAAATAGATCTCCCCTTACAGGAGCATCCCAGTAAAATTTAAAATCTAATTCTTTAAATCCAGAAATCATTTTTCTTAAAATAGATTTATTTGGAAAAGTTAAATCATCCCAAAATCTTATATAATTTGCACCATATTTATGATATAATCTATACATCTCTTCCATAATCATATCATAAGAATATCTTCTATATCTTTTCTTTTCATCTCTTACTGTTATATAGCAAAATGTACATCTATAGGGACATCCTCTACCACTTGATAAAGGTAACCATTTAATATCCATATCTCCTGTATCAAAAGAGTTTGTGTTTATTTTACTATCCTGAAAATACTTTTCTAAATCGAATAATTCCCATTCAGGAAAAGGGAAAACATCAATATTTCTTTCCATAACTCGTGGAGCTGTATATTTTACTTTTCCACTATCTTTATAAAATATCCCTTGAACATTTTTTATATCATCTTTATTTTGAATACATTTAAGTAATTCAACAATAGTAATATCCGCTTCACCTAAAATACCTATATCAACTTCTGTATGTTCCATAAGAGTATCAGCAATAGAAGAAGCTACAGAGTTACCAGCTACAATAATAGCACCATCATTTACTTTTCTAATTATAGCAGCAATCTCTCTTACAATTTTAAATCCACTTACTATTGCACCAAAAGCAAATACATCATATTTTTTTTCTATAAGTAGTTTTTCTAATTGATTATAATCAATATAATCTATATCCATATCAATCAAATCAAAATCTATCCCTGCAGCTTTAGTAGCTGTCATTACATATCCAAGACCAACAGGAATTTGTCTTCTTCTTGCATCTGGTCTTAATGATATATTTATATATACTGTTTTCATTTATTTTCCTTTTTTATTAATGTTTTTTAAACTATTTAGACTAAGGAATCAAATTCAAATATCTTTCTATATTTATTAAACTCAAATAAATCTACTCCAGAAATTAAATCCTCTATAAAATTAAGTGAATTATCCTCATACTCTAACATCTCTAGAACTATTTTATTGTCTATTTGAGGATACACTATATTTGTGTTAAAACATTTAAAATAGATTTCTCTACAAAAGAAATCAAAATATATATACTTATATAATAATTCTTTTTTTGATAATTGCTTATCTTTTAAGATATGAATATTTTTAAATAGTTTAAAATATTCACCTTTAGAAACTGTAGTATCTTTAAATATTCCATTAATAATATATGAGTTTCCACCAACTATTACAGGGATATCAGAATATATAGTTTCCATAAATAATGTACTATTATAAACAACCGCTAAATCTATATATTTATACAAACTATATGCTGGAATATTTGCATCATTTTCAATTAATAAAAAATTTTCATCTACTATATCTTTAATGTATTCAAGTGATGTAACCTTACTACCCCATTTTTTTTCAGATGGATGAGCTTTTACAATAATAAAAAAATCATTGTTCTTTAAAAAAGTTATTGTTTCAATAAACCATTCTACAACAGAGTTAAATATTGTATGATATCCACTCCACATTGCATCTTCAAACATATTTGGGAATACTACAACTATTTTTTTATTTAATTCTTGTTGTACTTGCAAAATTTGATCTATTTTATCTATATTTGAATGATGGTTATAACTCATTCTATTTTGCATTAATTTATCTACTATTTCTATTTTTTCATTATCCATATGCAAATTCTCAAGTATTTTATACATACTATCTCTTTTTTCATCTTTGGAAAATATCTGTAAAGCTTTTTCATCCTTGTATCCGCCTTTAGGAATACCAATATCTAATCTATTAACATCTCTATTTTCAAAATATTTAGAAAAGCTTGCCAAAGAATACCTAGTCATATGTAAACATGAGATAATAGATAGTGGTTTATACTTTTTATCAATTGATTTAGCTAATTCATGACCTATAACCATGTTTTGAATAAGTGTCTTTTTATATTCTTTATTATTTATATCATTATCATATCTAACTAATGCATACTGAACATAAACACTTTCTTCAAAAGTTTTTATCAAAGATTCATCATACTTATCTATGTTTATATCTTCTTGATTTATTAAGTCACTGTAATAAACAAAAATATCCGTTTCTAGTTTTTTAAATTCATTTATAGTATATATATTTCTTTTTTTAGCTTCTTCTATTGAAAACAATTCATCTTTTTTAATCATGTCGATGTGCTCTAACATTCCATCGTCTAGAAGAATCTTCACTATATAACCTTTTTTCTTTAAATAGATTGCTATTATGAAAAAAACATTAAATAATTTTAAAGTCCATATTTGCGTTCCATTAATTATTATAACTTTATTATTAGATTCTTGATCATCCATTTTGTTATTTAGTATCTCTTGAAAATTATCTTTGATTCTTTCAACTGTATTTTGAAATATTTCTATACTACACATATTATCCCTTAATTTATTATAATTATATTATAATATCTATATTTTCATTTATATTTACTTTATCATTTCTTATAAATAGATATGTATCAGTGAAAGAGTAAGGATAAATATTGAAAATAGGGGACTCTTTTTTGCTATGAAAATTGCTAAAAGTATAGTAACAAAAAAAAG
>JAYELQ010000321.1:0-4979 GCA_034717655.1 Campylobacterota bacterium | reverse complement strand
TTATTATTCATTATTTCAGGTTGTTCAAATAATGAAAAATTAAATAATACAAAAATAGAAAATAATGAAACTATATTATTAAAAACTGAAAAAAAACTTATTTTACCTATAATAAAAATAGATACCCCTAAAATAACAGATAATAGAACTCCTACTATATGTGGAGATATAAAAGAGGGAAATATAACAAATATAACTATAGAATTAATGAATAATTACGATATGTTTTTTGGACCTTACGATGCAGAGATAGAAAATAATAAAACAACTTGGTGTAGTTATATAGGTGATGAGTTAGAAAATGATGAATACACTGTACTAGCAACTGCAATAGATAATAAAAATCAACTAGCAACAGATAAAAATACCTTTGAGATATATTTAATTGATGGTTTATACGATGCTTTAATAAAAGAGTTTCAATATGACCTTCAACTATGGAATGCTCAATTAGAAGAGGAATCTCTTTTGTTTAGATTTAATAATAGTAGTGTATTATTCAATAGAAGAGAAAAAACATTAAAACAAGATTTTAAAAATATTTTAAATGACTTTTTCCCTAGATATAATAAAGTTCTTTTAGAATATAAAGATAATATTAAAAATGTTTATATTGAGGGACACGCTTCAAGTGAACATAGATTAGGTTCTACAAAAGAGGAAAAGTATAAATTAAATCAAATTCTTTCACAACAAAGAGCAGAAGAGGTTTTAAGATATACAAAAAGTTTAGAAGATAACATAATTATCGCTAACTATTTATGGATAGATTCACACTTTCAAGCAATTGGAAAATCTTCATCTGAACTTATATATAATGAAGATGGAAGTGAAAACAAACACAAATCAAGAAGAGTTGATTTTAGAATAGAAACAATAGAATAAAAATATAAAATAAAGGTTTTTTTATGAATTTAGATAAAGTAGTAGCAGGGTTTTTTATTATTTTTGCTATGACATTAAATTTTGGTTTTTTTTATGGTGATTCAACAAATATAGATATGCATAATAAATATGAATTATTTGCAGCTATAGTTATTAATATAATAGCTACTATACTAAAACTTGGTGATAAAACACAAATGGGTTCTGTACTTATAGCTACTAGTTTAGTTGCTGATTTGCAACTAATAGCAGCAGCAACAATATGGACTATTTTTGCACTACCTAATGGTGGGTTACCTGATGGTGTATTTGATGTTATTATATCTTTAAGTGGTGGTGCATTATTAGCAAATATAACTTCTGTTGTATTATATGTAGGTGATACACTAAAATCAAAAAGATAGGATACTATTATGAATAATAGTTCTCTTTGGATAATCCTTCAAAGAATGAGATTACCCTTTACTGTAATAGTTATAACTTATACTATATCTATTACTGGTTTAGTTATAATTCCCGGGGTTGATAATGATGGAAACCCCTATAATTTATCTATTTTTGATGCTTTTTATTTCACTAGCTATATGGCTACAACTATAGGTTTTGGGGAGAGTCCTTACGATTTTACTTATGCTCAAAAGATATGGGTTTCTATATCTATATATCTTACAGTATTAGGTTGGTTTTATGGTATAGGTACTCTTGTATCTTTGCTTCAAGATAAACTATTTTTAAGTGAGATAGCAATAGTAAGGTTTAAAAGAGCTGTTAAAAATATAAAAGAGGATTTTGTTATTATTTTAGGTTATAACGATACCACTAGTGAGATTATAACTAAAATGCTTGAGAAAAAAATCCGTGTAGTTGTAATAGAACAAGAGCAAAAAAAAGCTGATTACCTTATGCTAGAGGGGTTTGTACCAAATGTACCTGTTCTTGTAGGTGATGTTGAAAATATAAAGTCATTAGAGTATGCAGGTATCTATTCTAAACATTGTAAAGCTATCATATCTTTATTTCAAACTAATATTCTTAATCTAAGGGTAACATTATCTTCAAAGCTATTAAATCAAGCTGTAAAAGTAGCTATAAAATCAACAACTACAAATGATACACTTAATCTTCTTGATGCAGGGGCTGATATAGTTGAAAACCCATACTCTATAATAACATACCAAATACAAATGGGACTAAATTCACCTAGTTTATTTAAACTAGAGAATTGGCTATACCAAATAGATACATTAGAATCTAAAAAATTTTCTATCCCAAAAGAAAATATTATAGTTTGTGGATATGGAAGACTTGGAAAACTACTAGATGCTATGTTTAAAAACAATAACATCATTCCAACTATTATAGAACAAAATGAAGAGATATATACAAAAGCTAAAAAAAATGATTTAATAGAGAATATAATACTTGGAAATGCAGAAGATAAATATATCTTAAAACAAGCAAATATCCAAACAGCAAAACTAATTATTGTAGCTACAGAAAATGATACTATAAATCTTTCTATTGTATCAACAATAAAAAAATTAAATAAAAAAATATTTATAATATCAAGAGAAAATCAAATCTCAAATCTATCTATATTTACTTATGCTAATATAGACCATATATTTCTACCTTCAAAAATCATTATCCATAAATCAATAAATGCTATTGTAAATCCTCTAAATGATAGATTGATAAGGATTTTAACACAAAAAGATGAACATTGGGGGAGAGCACTTTTAGCTAGACTACTAAAAAAAATACATAATAATCCTATTACATTTGAATTAGAGATAACAAAAAAAGATGCCCCAGAGATATATAACTATTTAAAATTAGAAAATAAAACTATCTCATTAGATACTATAAAAAGGTCAAGAAGAGATAGACATCAATTTAATAATATTATAACTCTATTAATAGTAAGAGGTAATAAAGATATATTATTGCCAGAGCAAACTACAAAATTAAAAATAAATGATAAAATACTTTTTGCTTGTGATAATAATGCAAAAGATGATTTAGAATATATAGCTAATAATATCTATGAGCTATACTATATATTAGGGTATAATAAAGAGAAAGGTTTTATGGGGTTGTTTAAGTAGGATTTAATTATAATTTTGTAAAGGAATTATATGAAAAAGTTAAAAATAGTAACTGCACTTTTAATAACAACACTATCACTAAGTGCAAAAACAATAACAGGTGAGGGTTATGGAACTCTTGAAAAAGATGCAAAAGATGAAGCATTAACAGACCTTTCAAAAAATATCTATGTAGATGTTAAGAGTAACTTTAAAACTATCATAAAACTATTTAATAATGATTATCAAAAATCAAAAGAGAAAATATCTGATATATCTTCAGATTTGCCTATAATTGGAGCATCTTATCATAAAATAATAGGTGATAGACTAGTAAAATCAATAGCTACAATATCATCAAGTGGTTCTCTTCAACTCTATAAAAGTGAACTATTTAGATTAAATCAAAATATATTTAAAAGTATGCAGGAGTATAAAAAAGCTAAAAATAGTGATATAAAATACAATATACTAAATAATACTTTAAAAGATATAGAGAATTTTAATAAACATAAAATAGTAGCTATATTATTAGGGGCGAAACATTTACCTATTTTAACAACAACAAAATCACAAATATTAGCAGAGTTACAAAAATATTCACAAGATATACCAACAATTAAAATAGCTTCTAAAATACTAACAGATGATATAACTCAAGAAAATATATATCTAAGCTCTATTAAAGCAAATGGTAGCAATCAAGTGACACAATTTGCAAAAGTTATTAAAAGTGAGATGGGAAAATATCTAAATACGACTAGATATTCAAGTGATGCTAACTATTATATAAAAGGCTCTTATGAGATATTATCAAATTCTATTTTTATTTCAGTTCATCTCTATGATAAAAGTAATAAAATTATCAAAACAAACACAGCTACTCTAAAACCATCAGCTTATAAACACACAAACTACAAACCATCTATCAAAACATTTGATTATGCTATGAATACAGGATTTATAAAAAGTGGTAATTTATCTGTAAACATAGGCTTCAAAGGATACAATAGAGATAATGGGATAGATTTAGATGAAAATGATGAGATAGATATAATAGTAAAAACAAACAAACCAATTTGTTATTTTTTAATGGGGCATACACTTCATAAAAATAGTAAATTTAGCTATATTTTACCTATACAGGGTAACATTATAAACTATATAACAGGTGAAGATGTAAATAGATATATACCTATAGAAGAGAATATCCCAATATCAAAACCATTTGGAAGTGAAAACCTACAAATATTTGCATCAACTATGAAAAATAATCGATGTCCTTTAAAAGTACCCAATAGTTATAAAGATAATGATGGATATTTTGTAGTTGGAACAAAACCATCTAAAGTGGTACAAAATACAAGAGCTTTAAATATCTCTAAAAGAAAAAACAAAATAGAAAAAGCAGAAGCTAGTATTAGTTGGACTAGTTTTGGGGATAATGGAAAAATTAAAAAATGATAAGAACAACAGTAATTAAAATCAAAGATAGTAAAGTCAAAACTTCACTAATAGACTATATTTATAACTATAGACACTTTGAAAATATGTTTATAATATTGTTAAAGAATCATAAAGAAGATTTTAATTTTTTATCAGATTATTCTATTATGAGAGCTGTTATTGGAGATACTGAAGGTGGAAAATTAGCAGATGATGTAAAATATATAAAAAATAAATATAAAAATAATCAACTTTTACAAGATATAATTATTTTATCAGAAGATTTAAAACTGCATAATTTATCAATGATAATAAGAAGAGTAAAAGGGGATTATAAAAAATTCTTTACAAATATAAAAAAAGGTGTAAAAACCAATATAGTTAGAGCAAAGAAATTATCTTTAATGAATAATTATTCAATACCATTAGATACAAATTCTTGGAGTATAAAAAAGAAAAATCAGATAGGATTAAATCTAAAATCTAAAATGTTTTATATTCACCATTACCATAATAGATTAAAAAATATTATAGAAGATTTTAAAAATATAAAATCAGTTT
>JAYELQ010000320.1:0-4997 GCA_034717655.1 Campylobacterota bacterium | reverse complement strand
TATTTAAAGATAAATTTAAGATAATTGTATAAAATCATAAGAATAAAAAAATAAAAAAGGAATTTTATGTTAAATCTAAATAAAGATAACTCTTATGCAAGAGGTAATGAGTTTGAGAATAGACTTGAAGATGAACAAGAAGTAGTACAAGCACCATCGGATATAATGGCTTTTCTAAGGTCAACTTATCAGCTTTTTGCTAGTTCTCTTCTTGCTGCATCTGCTGGAGCTTATGTTGGATTGGGTATGGTAAGTACTATATCTAGTTGGTTTTGGGGATTAGTTATATTAGAGTTTGCTTTACTATTTGGACTTTATGCTGTAAAAGAGAAACCAGTTATAAATTTAGCTGTATTATTTGGATTTACTTTTATAAGTGGTCTTACTATAACACCTTTATTAAGTAATGTATTTAATATGCCAGGTGGAGCTTCTATTGTTGCTCAAGCATTTCTTATGACATCAATAGCTTTTGGTGGTATATCTATGTTTGCTTTAACAACAAAAAGAGATTATTCATCTATGGGTAAAATGTTATTTATCGCTTTAATAATAGTTATAGTTGGTTCAATTAGTAATATTTTTATAGGTTCTTCTATTTTGCAATTAGTAATATCTATGGTTGCAGCTATATTATTTAGTGCTTTTATATTATATGATACTCAACAAATAGTAAAGGGTGGATTTTCTACACCTATTGAAGCTGCTATTGCTTTATATTTAGATTTCTTAAACTTATTTGTAGCATTACTTCAAATATTTGGTATTTTAAATAGTAACGATGACTAAAGAGAACTTAAGACTTTTAGATGCAAATCTAAATAGATTAAGAGAGGGTATAAGAGTTGTTGAGGATATATATAGATATATTTTCAACAACAAAATAGTTGCTACAGAACTAAAACAATTAAGACATAAATCAAGAATAAAATCAGAACTTTTTTCAGCATTAATAGATTCAAGAGATATTAAAAATGATGTTTTAAAAATATCTACAAAATCAGAACAAAATCGAACAGATTTAAATTCAATCCTTATAGCAAATTTTAAAAGAGCTCAAGAGAGTGCAAGGGTACTTGAAGAATTTGGAAAATTAATAGATATAGATACAAGTGAAGATTTTAAATCTATACGATATGAATTATATCATTTAGAAAAAAATATCACTAAAGTATCTAAATAAAAGCCTTAATTATCTTCTAAGCTATAATCTATATTATTAGATTCTAAAAACTCTATAAATTTATTAAAATATTTTTTAGTTTCTTGTTCATCATAAGAAGCTATTGATATAATAGTAGCTCTATAGTCACCATCAATTTGTGGTAAAGATGACATATCTATATTTGTAGGTATCTCTTTCATAGTATTTACAAGTAAATTTTCGCTACATACAGCTTTTAGTGAAAGTCTATATTTTTGCTTATTTTTTGGATAAAATTTATCTAAAGCTTCAATTACCATACTTTGAGACATAGATGGAAACCCTGGTGTAAAAAAATATTTCTCTTCTAAATAAAAACCGGGAACATTACTAACTACATTTTTTAATAGACCTGCATTTAATGGTAAACTAGCCATATTTATCCTATGTGGATAAGCTTCATCTCCAAATCTATCTATAATACAATCTTTTGCACCTTTATTTATCTCCATATCTCCATCTGTAAATACATTAGCAGCACATACTCTAGTATAATCATCAGGTGTAGCACCTATCCCACCAAAACAAAACATAACAGCATCTTTATCACTTTTTATAAGTTTAAAGATATCTTCTATAAATGGTGGTTCATCTTTGATAACAAAATTACCTTTTTGTTCCCATCCTCTTTTTAAAAGTTCTTTATTTAGAAATGAAAAATGGGCATCTTCACGACGCCCATTTAACAACTCTGTACCTATAATTACACAATAGAAATTCATTATATTTTACTTTGTATAAATTTATCCATCTCATCAACTATCTCTTCAATAGTTCTTTCACCATTGATTTTAGTTAATAGGTTTTTCTCTTCATAAAACTTTTGGATATCTTCTAAAGGTTCTGTATAAACTTTCATTCTATTATTAAACACTTCAACATTATCATCATCTCCTCTAGCACGACCAAGAACTCTATCACAAGCTACCTCTTTAGATACTACAACTTCAATAACATTTACTAATTTAACACTATTTTCATTTGCTAAATATTTATCTAACTCTTCCATTTGTTCTTGACTTCTAGGGTATCCATCAATTACTACTGTTGGAGTAGGAGCATTTTTAATAGCTGTTACAATAGTTTTTATAACTATCTCAATTGGTACTAGATTTCCAGCACTTATAAAACTTTCTATTGTTTTACCAAGTTCACTACCAGTAGCAACTTCAGCTCTGAACATATCTCCCGTAGAATAATGTGTAATATCTTCGTGTTTTTCTGCTATAAGTTCTGCATCTGTTGTTTTACCACTTCCTGGTGCTCCAATGATTAAAAAAAGTTTTTTCATATATCTTATCCTTTAATTTTATTAAGTTTGTATTATATCAAAATAAATATTATTTATCTATTTTACTTCGTATTGTTCTCTACCCATTTGGTATAAATCTGCTCCGTGAGTATCATTTATAACAGTTACAGGAAAATCTTTTACAGTTATTTTTCTAACAGCTTCAGGTCCTAATTCAGGATAAGCTATAACTTCAGCAGATGTTATTTTCTTACCTAATAATGCTCCAGCACCTCCTGTAGCTCCAAAATAGATACCACCATATTTCTCACAAGCATCTTTAACTGCTTGATTTCTTTTACCTTTACCTATCATCCCTTTAGAACCATATTTTAACATAGTTGGAGAGTATGTATCCATTCTATATGATGTAGTTGGACCTGCACTTCCTATAGGCTCACCTGGCTTTGGAGGAGTTGGTCCAACAAAGTATATAATAGAGCCTTCTAAATCAAAAGGTAACTCTTTACCTGCTTCTATTAAATCTACTAGTTTTTTATGTGCTGCATCTCTTGCTGTAAAGATTTCACCATTTAGATATACAATATCTCCAGCTTTTAATCCTCTAGTTTGTTCCTCTGTTATAGGTGTTGTGAATCTGTATTCAGCCATCTTTTATATCCTTTTAAATTATATAGTTATATGTGAATGTCTTGAGCTATGACATTGAACATTTACAGAAACAGGTAAAGAAGCAATATGACAAGGGTTTGCTTCAATATGAACAGCCAAAACAGTTTCAGTTCCACCCATACCCATAGCTCCAATACCAAGGTTATTTAATTCATTCTTTATATCTGCTTCCATTTGTGCCATCTCTGGGTCTTCATTTACACTTCCTATTGTTCTAAATAGAGCATGTTTAGAAGATATACCAGCTTTTTCAAATGTTCCACCAATACCAACTCCCACTGTAAGTGGAGGACAAGGATTACCACCTGCATCTGATATTACTTGTTTTACATAATCAATTATACCCTCTTTTCCAGCAGCTGGAGGAAATACAGTAGCTCTTGATACATTTTCACTTCCACCACCTTTAGCAGCATATTCAACGTCAATTTTATCTCCAGCAACAATATCAAAATGTATAATAGCAGGTAAGTTATATCCAATTGTATCTTTTAAGTTTGCTCTTGAAAATGGTTCACAAGTTGAAGCTCTTAAGTAAGCTGCCTTATAACCAGCTTCTGTACCTTCATTTATAGCATCCCTTAGTAATCCACCAACTACTTTAACATCTTCCCCTACATTTACAAAAAATACTGCTAAACCTGTATCTTGACATAAAGGTCTTTTCTCATTTTTAGCAATATCGGCATTTTCTAATAGTTGTGCTAATACCTCTTTTGCAACTGGTGATTTTTCATTATCATGAGCATCTTTTATTGCCTTATATGCATCATCTGGCAGTACTGTACCACAATGAACAATAACATTTTTTATAGCTGTTACTATATCAGCATATTTTACTTCTCTCATATATACACTCCTTAATTTTATATATTATATGATAACATAAATAAAATAAAATTATTAATATAAATATAGTTATTTTATGATATAATTATTTTATGAAAACAATTATGGATTTAGAAAAGAAAATCAAAGATATTTATGTACATATATCCTTAGCAAGAAATAGTTTAGATGCTCTGTATGAAGGTAAAGTGAAAATGAGTTTTATGGCTCAAGCTTCCACTGAAACATCTTTAGAGAATAACCTTAAATTATTAGAAGAGTACGAAACTCAATTAAAAGAGTATAAAGCTGGTAATCTTGATGAGTTAATGAAAGAGGAGAGAGAAAAAGAACAAAAGCAAAGAGAAAATTATTATAAATATCAAAAACTTAGATTAAAAAGAGACAAAAAGAGAACAGATATAGAAAAAAGTGAAGCTATATCTTTAATAGATGAGTTACCAGCAGGTATAAGTATAGAAGATGAAGATATATTTGAAATAGCATCTAAAAGTAATCAATTAAAACTATCATTACATTGGAATATACAAAAAGATTTACATAAAATAGGAAAAGAGTTTAAAGACCTTATAAAAGATAGTATTAATAATGAAAGTAGAGAATTAAAGATATTTGAACATATTGTTCCAATAATTATCTTACAGTTTTATCATCTACAAATTAATATAAAAGAGAATATAGAGGAGGATAAACTTCAATCATTTAGAGGTTATCCAAAGTTTCAGAATTGGATGATAGCTGAATTATGGAATACTCCACAAGCTTATTTTGGACTTTATAAATGGAAAAATATTATTAATTATCTTTGTATTACAAGTGATCAAAAAAGGGTATTAGAGAATATATTTAGTAATTGGATTTTTATAAAAAAAATAATTGATGATATAGGAGAATTATCTGATAACTATAATCTTATTTTTGATAATATGTTAAAAAAATAATTGATGATATAGGAGAATTATCTGATAACTATAATCTTATTTTTTTAACATATTATCAAAAATAAGATTATAGTTATCA
>JAYELQ010000319.1:0-5088 GCA_034717655.1 Campylobacterota bacterium | reverse complement strand
CACGGTGATAATGGAAATGGTATGCATGTTCATCAATCAATTTGGAAAGATGGAGTTAATACTTTTTATAAAGAGGGTGAATATGGTAATCTTTCAGATACAGCTAGATGGTATGCAGGTGGGGTATTTAAACATGCATTCGCAGTTTCAGCATTTACAAATGCATCTACTAACTCTTACAAAAGACTAGTTCCAGGTTTTGAAGCACCTTCAATTCTTACTTTTTCTGCTCAGAATAGGTCAGCTGCTTGTAGGGTTCCTTATGGAGCAGGAGCACCTGCTACTAGACTTGAGATGAGATTTCCAGATTCTACAGCAAATCCATATTTAGCATTTTCAGCTATGATGATGGCTGGTATTGATGGTATAAAAAATAAAACAGAACCTGTAGGTCCAATGGATGAAGATCTATTTGAATTATCTTTAGATGAGATTAGAGAGAAGGATATTCCACAAATGCCAAATACTTTAAGAATGGCTATAGAGGGTCTTATTAGAGATAATGAGTTCTTACAACCTGTATTTACAAAAGAGTTTATTGATACATATCAACACTATCAATATGAGAGACAAATATGGCCTTATGAATCAAGACCAACTGCTTTTGAATTTACAAGTACATACTCTTGCTAATAAAAGATATATAAAAAGGTAAATATAAAAATACTTTACCTTTTTTATTTATTTTAAGTTAAATATAGATATAATATAGCAAAAAATTAAGGATATATGATGTTTGGACTTACTAGTCAAAATGACTTAGATTTATTGGATCAATTTTTTGAGGAGTTTATTAAATTATCTACCTATCAAAAGAATCAATTTACGTTTGATAAACGATCAAAAAATAGTAGTATAAATAATTTATTATCAAAATGGACTCAACAAGTTCACGATATAGATAAAAATATGAAAAATGACATGAAGGTAATAGGTGAAATTGCACTTACAGCTGATAAGATAGAACAAGGTATTTTTAAATGTCAAGTTCGTTCTTCATCATCAAATCCTATGGTTGAAACACTAAAAGAAACTATAAATAAAATGATATCTATTTTAAATAAAAATATTAATCAATTAGAAAATACATTAAAATTATATAGTGAAAATGATTATCGTTCTAAAGTCCAAATAAACGATAGATTAAAAGAAGAGATGTTAAGTGTAATGCAGGGGATAAACCATCTTGGTAGCTCTTTAGTTAATAGTGCAAAAATGAATAAATCAAATGGGGAAAGACTTCAAGAAAACTCTAAAGTAATGAATAATTCACTTAAAAACTTAACTATTAAATCTAAAGAACAGGCAGAATCATTGAATAGTACAGCAGATGCAGTAGGGAGAATTACAGAAGTAACAAAAAACAATAGTAAAAATGCTGTTCAGATGTCTGATTTAGGTAGTAAAGTAAAAAAAGCTGTAACAAATGGTATGACATTAGCAACAGAAACATCAAATGCTATGGATGATATAAATAAACAAGTTAGTGCAATTAATGAAGCTATTACAGTTATTGACCAGATTGCTTTTCAAACAAATATCCTTTCTTTAAATGCAGCTGTTGAAGCTGCCACTGCTGGTGAAGCTGGTAAAGGTTTTGCTGTTGTTGCACAAGAAGTAAGAAATCTTGCTAGTAGAAGTGCTGATGCTGCAAATGAGATAAAAACACTAGTTGGAAATGCCGCTCAAAGAGCTAATGAAGGTAAAAAAGTTTCAGATGAGATGATACAAGGTTATGCTGTATTAAATGAAAATACCAATCAAACTATAGAGATTATTGAAAATGTTAGTGAAGCTTCTCAAGCTCAAATGAGTGGAATAGAACAAATTAATTCTGCCGTATCTTTACTAGATAGAGCTACACAAGAAAATAGTTATGAAACTAAAAATGTATCTAAAATAGCTACAGAGCTATCTTCTCTTGCTGAAGAGTTAGTACATGATGCTTTATCAAAAAAAATCAACTAAATTAGGGGTAAATTATGAATGAAACAATTTTAAGTGATTTTGCATTTTTAGTAAGTGAAACAGATAGTAAAGGGAAAATAAGATTTGCAAATGATGATTTTTGTAAAATAGCTGGATATTCACTTGAAGAGTTAATAGGAAAACCTCATAATATAGTAAGACATCCTGATATGCCTAGAAAAGCTTTTAAATCTTTATGGGAAACTGTTCAAAGAGGTGAAATATGGACTGGATATGTAAAAAATAAAGTAAAGAATGGTGGATACTATTGGGTATATGCTACAGTTTACCCTTTTGATAGTTGTGATGGAGGTAGAGGTTTTTTATCGTGTAGAAGAAAAGCACATAAAAATGAGATTAATGAAGCTGAATTATTATATAAAGAGTGGAAAAGATCTGAATAAATTAAAAAATAAAATAAAATCTCTTTTTAATAAATATATAGATGATATGGATATAGATGACAAAGCTTTTTTTGCAAAAGAAAGATTAGAATTACAACTTAATGATTTAAATGAAAAGATATTAAATAACTTAGAATTTTCTGACTCTTTAGAAGAATTTGATAATGAAGTATATTTAGAAAATGTACTTGATAAGTTTGCTATTGAATCTGGAAAATCACAAGATGTTTTAATAGATGCATCTTTTAATAAAGATATTTCAAAAGAGTTATCAGTTAAAAAAAACAATAAAATAACATCTATTCCTGATAACTTTATTTTAGATTATGATATGTTACATTTTGCTACATCTAAATATATAAAAAATCCTCAAAATTTGTTTGATGATTTTAAACTATATTATCAAGCTAAAGGTACGCTTAATAGTGATTGGAAAAAAGCTTGGGAAAGATGGGTTTTGCAACAAAATAAATTTAATTCTCCATTAGAAAAAACACTTATAAATAAAGATATGATATTAACTGAGGATATGAAAAAAGTAGCAAGTAAATATCTTAAAAATGATAAAATAGAATTGGAATTTATAAAATTTAAAAATCATTATTTAGCTTCTGGTGATATAAAAGCATCTTGGATAAAAACTTGGGAAAATTGGACAATAAAAAACAACCAACTAAAATCAAAAGCAACTTCTACATCTCAAGAAAAAAGTGATTATAGATGGAATTTTAGAAAAGCAAAAGATGT
Organism: Campylobacterota bacterium; assembly: GCA_034717655.1. GTDB lineage: Bacteria > Campylobacterota > Campylobacteria > Campylobacterales > Arcobacteraceae > JAIOSF01. The sequence goes on along the minus strand of JAYELQ010000319.1, from coordinate 1,969 downwards.
AAGTGATAGAATAAAAGAGTGGTTAAAATTTGATAAGAAAATAAATTGGTTAGATGACTATTATTGGAAAGATATACCTATACCTGGTATTGGTTGGCAAAAAGTTATGCACCCAGACTTCAATAAAGAAGAGATATTATTATATAAAGTTGAAAGCAAAGATGGTCAATTTATGATAGAACATGCATCAGATGATATTATTGAAATAGAAATACTAGAAAATGAATGATTATCAAAAAGATTTTTATAAAATAATAACAAATCAAATGCTTGATTATAACGAGGGTTTACACGAACTATTTATAATTAATCGGATACATCAAATTGATGAAAGAGATTTAAGATTTTTATTAGAAAATATTAATGTAGATAAAGATAATATAACTAATAAAAAAGGTTATATCACTTATGTTAAATTTATACATTATGCAGATAAAATGATAAACTATAAAGTTAACCTTATTTTAAATAAATATAAAGATAAAACAGAGTCATTATATAATAAAAGAGAACTCTTATTAAAAACTATATCTGCAAAGAATTTAAATATAGAAGAGAGAAATAAATTAGTAGAAGATATTGAATTAAAAAAACTAATGTTTAAAGATAATAAAACTAATAAAAATATGTTAGACTATGTAGATTACTTTATAATTTCTAAAATTGGTTATAATAATTTTTTTAATGAGAATAAAAACCATATGATTAAAGAAAATATGAATAGATACCTAAAAGAGTATGGAGAGATGAAATTATTACAATATAATAATCAAAAACTTATAGGGGTTGCAAATTATGAGTGAAAATGATAATAAATCATTAAAAATCAATATATTAATCACTGATGATCAAGAATTATATATAGAATATTTAAAAAATTTAATTTTAAAATATATAGATAATGTTAATATATTTACAGCAAATAGTGGGAAAAAAGCATTGTCTATACTTCAAAATAATCATATAGATATAGTTTTATTAGATATAGTTATGCCTGATATTGATGGTTGGGATATTGCAAGATATATCAAAAATAACCTAAATAATAGAAATATAGCTTTAATATTTATAACTGCAAATTGTATTGGTGATGAATTTATAAAGCAAGGTTTTGAATTAGGTGCTGTTGATTATATTGAAAAACCTATTGATAAGAATCAACTTATAAATAGATTAACACTATATATAAAAAACTTTTTATCTGAAAAAAGAATTATAGAAGAGATATCAAAAAATAAAGCCAAAGATAAACTAATATTACAAAAAGAAGTTATGATTGCACAATCTAATATATTAGAACGAATCTCACATCATTGGAGACAACCACTTACTATTATCTCCTCTAATGCGGGTGTTATCAAACTAAATATAGAATTTGGACTAGATACACATGAAGGTACACTTCAAAATATTGAGAATATTGAGAAAGCTTCTCAAAGTTTATCTAAAACAATAGACCAATTTAAGACTTTTTTTCAACCTAAGAGTATTAAAGAGATATTTGATATAGATAAAGTTATAAATGAAATATTAGATATAATGATTATTAATTTAAATGAACAAAATATTACTATTGAATTTGAAAAGAAAAGTATTAAATTAGAAGGTTATAAAAATGAATTTAAACAAATACTTATATCTTTAATTACAAATTCTATAGAGGTACTAGAAAATAAGAATTATGATAAATTTATAAAAATAGGTATAGAAGAATTTGATAACTATATAAAACTAGTTATTATAGATAATGGTGGTGGTATAAAAGAGGAGATATCTAATAATATTTACGAGCCATACTTCACTACAAAGCATAGTTATTCAGGAACTGGTCTTAGTTTGCATTTAGTAAAAGAGGTTATGCAAAGATATTTTAATGGTGAAATAGAGAATAGTAATTTATCATATAAGTTTAAAGATGAAGTATATGATTCAACTATGTTTAAATTAGTTTTTAATAAAAATAAATAAA
>JAYELQ010000318.1:0-5089 GCA_034717655.1 Campylobacterota bacterium | reverse complement strand
AAGAGTTATTTAAAAGTGTCAAAATATCTTTTGATACTATAGAGTGGGATAATCAATTAGATTTAGACCCTGAACTCTTATATCAAAAATCACAAAATAAACCTCATCAAGAGTTCTCTTCATAATGCAACTCTAACCCTTTACTAGTTGTTACAAAACCATTTATATTTATCTTCCCTTCGTGTACTAACTTATGATGTTTTTTACATAAAGGGATAAGGTTATATTTATGATTTTTATTTATATGCCCTATAAATCCATCTTTATTACTATTCTTTTGCTCTTTTATATGATGTACATCATCTACTTTTTCACCACAAATAGCACAAGATGATATATATAAATCTTTATTATAGTTACTTATTTTTTTACGACTAAGTCTCTCTATATTATCATAATCATCTGTAAGTTTTTTTCTTATACTATTTGCTATATTCAAAAACTCTTTATCCATATGTAGAGATTTTGCAAACTCTAATCCATACATACTACTACCACTTCCATAAGATAGTTTCCTATTAAATATAAGTTTATCACTTTTCTCTTGATACAATACACTTAGATGTAAACATATAATATTTTTAAGTTGCTCTATCTCTTTGATATTTGGTAACTGATGAAGATGTGTAGCAAATACAAAAATAGATTTTAATTTAGATAGTTTAAGTATAGCAGAAGCAACAATACTTAATCCACTCATTGTTTCAGTACTATGACTTATCTCATCACCTAATATCAAAGATTTTGAAGAGGCTCTATTAAATATATTTTTTAAATCCAACATCTCAACAGAAAAAGATGATAAACCTTTTGCTATATTATCAGCCCCACTAATTCTAGTAAATAGTTCATCAAATATTGAAAACCTCATCGATTTACAAGGTACATAAAATCCAGCTTGTGCCATAATCACAACAATACCTATAGATTTCATCAAAGAACTTTTACCACTACTATTAATCCCATATAATAATACTCCTGTAGTTTCCTTTGAGGTAGAGTTTTTAATAATCAAATTATTTTTATACTCTTTTGAAACTTCTGTTAAATCTCCTAACACTATATCATTTGGTATATATACCCCTTTTTGTTCAGTTACTTCTATCATAGGGTGTCGTAACTCTATAAGCTCTAAAAAGTTATTATCTTTTATCTTATCTTTTGATATTATTTGTGGTTCTACATAATTATATTTTTTAGCTATTTTAATATTTGATATCGTTACATCTATATTTGATATAAATGATATAAGGTCTGTTATTAAATTTGAAAACTTTTTATCATAAACTTCTATCATCTCTTTAAAAACTATTTTATTTAATTCTATAATTTTTTGTAAGTTATGTACATATTTATCTGATATATCATTTGTTATACTATTTGTTATTTTTACATTTGTTGTTTGTACTTTGATATTAAAATCTTTAAAAAGGTATAGTTTACCATCAATTAATATATGAGATTCTAAAAGCTCTTTTTTTATACTATTGTATCTACTTTTTGTCATACCCAAATAAAAGCCATCTTTCCCAAGTCTATTAATAGATACATAAGATTTATCATCTGTTTTAAAAAAAGTTAAAATATGAGATTTTATAACATCTAGTTTCTCTTCTAATTTGTTATTTAATATAATCAACTCATCAACTCTATTATCAATACCTTTTAATATAATATTACTATCTATATCTAAATCAAAAGTATTATCTATACTATTTATAAATATATCTATATCCCCTTTACTACAAGGTGGTTTTATAAAGTCATAACTATCCATAAATTTAATAATCTCATTTATGCTATTGAGTGAATTATATAAATAAGTTAACTCTAAAGGGTGGAGTCTATTTAGTTTTATTCTCCTTAATAATCTCTCTATATCATATATATTACTCAAATGGTTCTCTATAGGGATATAATAATCATATAAATCAGATATAAGTTTATATCTTTTTTGCAACTCTTTTTCATCTTTTATAGGGTGTGTTAATCTCTCTTTTAAAAGTCTTTTACCCATAGCTGTAGATGTTGCATTGATTAGTTTTAAAAGGTTTGGTTGATGTGGTATATCTATTATATTTAATTGCTCTAAAGCATTATTTCCTAAGTACATATATTTATTTATATCTAATTTTACAGGATATGTTAGTTTTTGTATTATATTATTATCGTGACCTATGACAAAATCTATCAAAATAGCTAAAGACTCACTAGCAATAGAATACATCTCAATATCAAGATACTCTATAGGGGTTAACATAGACTCTATATCAAATACATTTTTAAATAACTCATTTTGATACCCAATCTTAGCCCTAAATCCACCTATATGAAATGTTTTATTATTTAGTTCAAGATACTCTATAACTTCACTTTGATTTATATTTTTATCTGCAAAAGTTACTATAACTTCACTTGTTTTATGCATATTCATATAATTAAAAACCTCATCAAGTGCAAAAGATGGGTCTTCACTAGTTCCAAACACCTCATTATAAAAACATTTTCCAGTTGTAACATCTATACAACTATACCCTATTATAAAGTTTTGTTTTATTTGGTCTATCACTATTGAAGTTATATTATTTTCATCACTACTTATAGCAAAATCAAGATTAGTCCCCGGAGATATAATAGCATCTAAATATCTTGATACTTTAGGTGGTGTCCCTGATTGTTTTATAATTGCAATTGTATATTTTTGCTCTTGAAGTATCCTATTTAAATGTTTTTCAAAAGATACAGTAGGAACTCCTGCCATCAATGGGTTTGATTTTGAATTTTCTAAAATTGATTTATTTTTTCTTGTAAGTTGTATATTTAATAGCTCTGATATTCTCTTTGCATAACCTATTTGCTCTTGCTCATTATTAACTTCATATAGTTCAAAAAAACTACCTATCTCTATAAATACAATAGTATTAGTACCATATTTATCTTCAAGTAGTTTTTGTATATTAAAGTATTGTTCTATTAGTAAAGAAGATTTATCTTCTAATATTGCTGATATTTCTAGTTTCATAGATGTAACTTATCTAAAGTTTACTAAGATTTTTATTATACTTTTGCTAATTCTCTCATATCTACTGTTATATCAAGCTCATCTACTATCTCTGTACCTAATAATGTTTCAAGAGTATCTTCAAGTGTTACTATACCTTCTGTTTGATTATAATTATCCAAAACCAAAAACATCTGCTGTTTTTTTGATAAAAACATATCTAAAAGTTTTGATATAGGGATATTTTTATTTATTTTAAAAATAGGTTTAATGATTTTACTTTTATTTTCTATTATATTATTTTCTTTATGTTTAATAACACCAGCATCTTTACCAATAGAAGCAGTAGCTAAAATTTCATCTTTTGTTATAGTAGATGAACCATCTTTTTTTGAAGTTATAAGATTTGTTACTTTTTGCATAATAATTAATAATGGAGATGTTATAAAAACAAATACTTGTATAAATTTTGAAGATATTATACTTAACTCTTTCCAATAATAAGCACCTATTGTTTTAGGAACAATCTCTGATAAAAAAAGTATCAATATTGTTAAAGTAGCAGATATAAAAAACATATACTCTTCACCAAATAACTTAACAGCCTCAGCCCCAACACCAGCAGCACCCAAAGTATGTGCAAAAGTATTTAGTGTTAATATAGCCCCTATAGACCTATCCATATCTGCTTTTTGTTTTGCTAAAAGCTTTCCAGCTTTTGGATTTTCTTTTTTTAAAACCTTGATATAACTAGGTGTAATAGATAATAAAACTGCTTCTAAAATAGAGCATAAAAAAGATACTCCAACTGCTATAAGAAAATATATTAATAATAACATTCTATTTTACCTTTAATTAATTATAAATAAGTTTACCACTATAATACTTATATTAAACTTTTAATAAAAATAGGGAAAATATGAAAAATATAAAATCTAAAACTATTCTAACTTTTACCATAATAACAATAGCTTTATTTATAAATGGATGTAGTCAAAAAACTCAAATCAAAGCTATAAAATCAGGAAAAGTATTGGATAATAATATAAAATATATAGGTGTTTCAACTTTTAAAAATGATAATGTTTCACAATCATCTCAAATTGATTCAGCTATTAGTAGTGTATCTATAAATGGAAAAAAATATTTTAATTTAGTAGATAGACAAAATATAAAAAAAGTTATGTATGAAAAAAGATTAAATGACTCAGGGCTTGTTGATTTAGTAAATAATAACTCTTCAACGGGTCTAACAGAAATGAAATCATTAGTTACAGGTAATATAGATATAAATAGTATCTCTACCTTAGAGTTTCAAGAGGAGCGAACTGATTTTAATACTTGTATAGAAAGTTATGAAAGAAAAGGTAAGACTTATTGTAAAGAGTATAGAAAATATAAAGTAAATTGTCAAACAAATCAATACAATCTTCAAACTAAAATAAAAATAATTAAAATAGAGAACTCTAGCACACTTTTTGCAAAAACATATAAAACAAAATCAGCTTATAAACATTGTAGTGATGATAAAAATATTTTACCAAATAAAAGAAGTGAAAACACAAGACTAGCAGGTATTGTAGCTAATAAATTAATATTAGATATTGCTCCATCTTATATATATTTTAATGCAACTTTGTTAGATGATTTAGATATAGAGTTAAATGATAAACAAGAAAATATATTTGACAATTCTTTAACTATGATAAAACATAAAAGAATAAAAAAAGCAAATCAGATGTTATCAAAATTAAATAATCAATTAAATCAAAAAAGTTTTGTGGTTCTTTATAATTTAGCAATCACTTATGAGTCTTTAGGGGATATACAAAAAGCATATCAGTTATTGGAAAAAGCTGAAAATATATCTTTGGAAGTTGGAGATATTATAGAAGAGATATCTATTGCTATTAGAAGAGTTAAAAATAATCTTATAGAGAAGAAGAAGGTTTTAAGATTTATTTAATAACTATCCTGCTTGAACTATATCAAAATTTACTTTCTCAAAAAGTTGAGCTAAAAATACTTTTTTAAATTCATCATTATTAGTAAATTGTTGATATATTTTAAAGCTATCACCCTTAAAAT
>JAYELQ010000317.1:0-5104 GCA_034717655.1 Campylobacterota bacterium | reverse complement strand
TGGAATAGATGATTTACTTGAAAATATCATTATTCAATCTGAACTATTAGAGCTTCAAGCTGACCCTACTTCACTTGCAAAAGCTACAGTTATAGAATCTTCTCAAGTAAAAGGTAAAGGTGCTGTTGCTACTATTATTGTACAAAATGGTACTTTAAGAATTGGTGATAATATTGTAGCTGATACTACATTTGGTAGAGTAAAAGCTTTATTAGATGATAATGGAAAAGCTGTAAAAGAGTTAGGGTTAAGTAGAACAGGTCAAGTAGTTGGATTAAATAGTGTACCTATTACAGGTTCATCTCTTGTTGCTCAAGCAAGTGCAGCTGAAGCAAAAGATATTGCTACAACTAGAGCAGAACACGCAAGAGCAAAAGAGCTTAGTCACTCTACAAAAGTTTCTTTAGATGAGATGGCTGCTTTAATAGCAGAAGGTAAAATAAAAGCTTTACCAGTTATTATTAAAGCTGATGCAGGTGGTTCACTAGAAGCTATAAAATCATCTTTAGAAAATATTAAAAACGATGAAGTTAAAGTAAAAATTATATCTTCAGGAATTGGTGGTATTACAGAAACAGATGTTGCTTTAGCTAGTGCTAGTGATGATTGTATTATTTTAGGATTTAATGTAAGACCAACAGGTTCTGTAAAAACAAAAGCTAAATCTGAAGGTGTTGAGATTAAAACTTATAGTATTATATACTCTTTATTAGATGATATTAAAGCTACACTATCAGGTATGATGAGTACTGTTGTTGTTGAAGAGAATACAGGGCAAGCGCAAGTTCTTGATACTTTTGTGGTACCTAAAGTGGGTACTGTTGCTGGTACTAAAGTAACTGATGGTAAAGTTGTAAGAGGTGGATTAGCAAGAGTTATTAGAGATGGTGTAGTTGTATATACAGGTGCTATAAAATCTCTTAAAAGATTTAAAGATGATGTTAAAGAGGTTTCAAATGGATATGAGTGTGGTATTATATTTGAAAGCTTCAATGATATAAGAGTAAATGATTATATAGAAACATTTATAGAGCATAAAGAAGAGCAAACTATTGACTAATAAGAGTATAAATTTACAAAGAACAGAATCTCTTTTATTAGAGTTAATTCCAGAAGCATTAAGTACACTTAATGATAGTAGAATTAACTCTTTAATGATAACTGAAGTTGATTGTAAAAATGGTAAATATGATGCTAAAGTTTATTATGATGCTAGTGATTTTGATAAAACTGAATTAAAAGAGATTAGAGTTGCTTTAAGAAAAGCAAATGGTGTATTAAAATCATATATTTTACAATCTACTTCTTGGTATAAGTGTCCAAATTTTACTTTTTTAGTAGATGATATGTTAGAAAAAAGAAATAAAATGGAAGAGCTTTTTAGTCAAATTTCTACAAAAAAAGATAATAAAGATAAAGAAGAAAAATAATGGAATTAGAAGAATATATTAAGTTAGCAGTAGAGGGTTGTGGAGTTGATTTTTATGATATCCAACAAACAAAAGAGCATAAAACTAATATTTTAAGAGTTTTTATATCTTCAAAAGATGGTATAGATATAGATAAATGTGCAGAAGTTAGTAGAGTTTTATCTCCATTATTAGATGTACAAGAGCCTATGCACGGAAAATATACTTTAGAGGTAAGCTCTCCAGGTATCGAAAGAAAACTAAAAACACTTAACCATTTTAAATGCTCAATAAATAGTGATGTAAAAATAAAAGATTATTCAACAAATAAAATTATAGGTAAAATAATAGATGTATTAGATGATGGTACTATTAAAATAGAAGATGATGATAAAAAGATAGAAACTATCAATTTTGATGATATATTATCTGCTTCTACATATTTTAAGTGGTAGTGTTTAAATATAATAGATTTTTTATATGAGTTTATATCAATCTAAAATATTATTTAATTCAAATATATTTTTAAATAAAGAGACAATAAAAGGTGTATCTTTATTTTCAAATGTTGGTATAGCTGAAACATATATTCAAAATCATAAAATAGATATAGTAGTAGCAAATGAACTACTTGAAAAAAGAGCAAAATTTTATAAAGAGATTCATAAAAATTGTGATATGATTTGTGGAGATATAACTAATAAATATATCTTCAATGAAATATTATCAAAATCACAAGAGTATAAATGTGATTTTCTAATTGCTACACCCCCTTGTCAAGGTATGAGTATAGCAGGTAAAATGGATGAAAATGACCCTAGAAACTCTTTGATAAAATATGTTATAGAGTTCATTAAAAAACTAAAACCATCAAATATAATTATTGAAAATGTACAAGGTATGTTAAAAACATATCTATTTATTGACGGTAATAAAATAAAAATAATTGATTATATTGAAAAAGAACTTTCCCCTTTAGGCTATTTTATTAATTATGATATAGTTGATTGTGCCTATTATGAGACTCCTCAAAGTAGAAAAAGGGCAATTTTTTTAATATCAAAAATTAATAAATGGGAATTTCCATTAAAGAAAGAAAAAATAACAGTAAAAGATGCTATAAGTTTTTTACCAACTTTAGAAAGTGGTGAAAGTTCTAGTATCCCTTTTCATAATGCAAAAATACATAATGATAGACATAAGTTATGGCTTAAACATACCCCTACTGGAAAAACTGCATTAGACAATGAAGTATATTATCCAAAAAAAGAGTGTGGAACAAAAATAAAAGGCTATTCTACTACTTATAAAAGAATAGAATGGGATAAACCTGCACCCACAATAACAATGGCAAATGGTTCTATATCTTCACAAAATAATGTACACCCAGGCAGATTAAAAAATGATGGAACATATTCAGATGCAAGAGTATTAACTCTAAAAGAGATATTTATACTTACAGGTTTACCTGATAATTGGAAGCCACCAACTTGGGCAACTGATAATCTAATAAGACAAGTAATAGGTGAAGGGATACCTCCAAAATTAATAGATAATCTTTTAACAACTATACCTAAGGTTGAAAATGAGTGATATTTTTTGGCAAGCACCCGGTAATGGAAGTGCCTTTAATACTAATTTTGAAAATATGTCAAATAAAATTAAAGGTAAAGTAAATACAAAAAATAGGACTTTAGGTATATTAAATTATATAAAAATAAATCAACCTATAAAAATAAATAAAAGTAATGAAAAAGTTGTTCGTAATTTTTTATTTGAAAACTACTATATTGAAGAAAATAAAACTAATTTAACACATTTATATAATCCAGCTTTATTTTTTGGGTTTATTCAGAAAAATAATAAAAATGAATTAACATTAAGTATAGAAGGAGAACTTTTTTTAAATTCATATGTAAATAAATTATTTGATAAATGTAAAGAACTTTTTATTAATCAATTGGATAATACAATATATCCAAATAAAGCTACTTCTAAAAGCAATAATTTAAAACTATTCCCATTTAGAATTTTATTTAAATTATTATTAGAACAAAATAAGTTAAGTCAAGACTTTATAAATAACTCTTTAGTAAAAATAAGTAAAATAGATGAATTAAAAAACTATATATCTACAAATGATTTAAATGATATTAAAAGTCATAATATTAGTAGCCACAGAGATACAAAATTTAATGACTGGATTACACAATCATTAGTTTCTGTAAAAATTTTAGATAGAGATAAAAATAGATATATTACTATTAATAACAGTATTATATTTTATATTAAAAAACTTTATGAGAATATAACTTATAAAGATTGCTTTTTTGATAATACAACTTGTGAAATAAATAATAAAGTTTCAAAAGAAAGATACAAAAGAGATCCAAAGTTAATCTTAGAAGCCAAAGAGAGAGATGAATTTATTTGTCAGGTTAATAAAGAACATATTACATTTAAATCAAAAGGTAAAAACTATGTTGAAGGTCACCATATAATACCTATGTATCAACAAAAGAATTATGATTTTATTTTAGATAATGTTGATAATATTCTTTCATTATGCCCAACTTCTCATAGGGAAATTCACTATTCTGATAATAAAAAAGATATTTTAGATAAGGTATATAGCATAAATAATATATACTTTAAAGAAAAAGATATAGAAAAAATAGAATTATATAAGATGTATAGTTGTGAATAAAAAATCTGATTTTATGCAATTAGCTATAGATAGTGCTTGGAGATATCAATTTTTAACCTATCCAAATCCAGCTGTTGGTGCAACTGTTGTAAAAGATAATAAAGTATTAGCAGTAGGTTGTCATAAAAAAGCTGGTATGCCTCACGCTGAAGTTGAAGCTTTAAAATTAGCATACCTAACAAAATATCCAAATTCACAATTAAAAGATTTAACAAACTCTAGTGATATACATAACTTTCTTATTCAAAACCATAATGATTTTTTTATTGATTGCTCTATATATGTAACTTTAGAGCCTTGCAATCATACAGGAAAAACACCAGCTTGTGCAAGTTTATTGGAGTATATATCTATTAAAAAAGTTTATATATCAACTTTAGATACGAATAATATAGCAACAGGTGGTTACCAAAGACTTAAAGATATAGGTATAGATGTAGAGGTTGGACTTTTAGAAAATCAAGGAAAAGAGTTACTATACCCTTTTACACAATGGCAAAAATCAAATTTTTCATTTTTTAAAATAGCTATGAGAGAAGATGGTTCTGTAAATGGTGGGTATATAACGACAAAAGACTCCTTAACATTAGTTCATAAAATAAGAGAGAAATTAGACTTATTAGTTATTGGTGGAGAAACAGTAAGGGTAGATAGACCAACTTTAGATGCTAGGTTTAGTGATACTAATATATCTCCAAATATTTTAATTTATTCAAAACAAAAAGATTTTGATAAAACTATACCTTTGTTTAATATAAAAAATAGAGAAGTAGTAATTTGTGATAATTTAGATTTAATATCTAAAAATAGATTTATTATGATAGAGGGTGGATTAAATTTACTTAAAACTATAGGTAACCTACCTAATATGATTATGTTATTTATTTCACATAAAACAAAAAAAGATAAACTATTTGATATCATAAAATTACCTTATAAAAAAGTTCATAGTTATTTTATAAATGAGTTTGATGAGATAATATTTTTA
>JAYELQ010000316.1:0-5104 GCA_034717655.1 Campylobacterota bacterium | reverse complement strand
GATTGAACAAAAGTATCTAAAGTATCAGTTTCTCTAATAGCATCTGCTCCACACTTTGAACATTTACAATGTTTCCAAGTTGGATGATTATCAAGAGGATTACCTTCACCTGTTATCTCTACATCTTCAGGTAAAGCTATAGGTAAATTTTCCACTTTTTCAGGGACTATTCCACATTTATCACAATGTATAAATGGAATTGGAGCTCCCCAATATCTTTGACGGCTAATTCCCCAATCTCTTAATTTATAATTTATTTCTCTTTTACCTATTTTTTTCTCTTCAAAATGATTAATAATAGCATCTTTTGCATCAATATTATCCATATCTGTAAATATATCACTATCTACTAAAATACCATTTTGAGTAAATGCCTCTTCAAGATTTATAATACCCATTTTTGTATCTATAACTATTTTTATATCAAGTCCATATTTTGAAGCAAATTCAAAATCTCTCTGGTCGTGAGCAGGTACTGCCATAACAGCACCACCACCATAACTAACAAGTACAAAATTTGCAACCCATACAGGTATATTTTTACCTGTTAATGGATGAACTACAGATATACCTAAATCAACACCAGTTTTTTCACTACTTGCTCTATCTCTCTGTGTCACTTTTTTCATAGCTTCTATTTGGGATATTTTTTCATCATCTATTAGCTTATTTTCAATTAGATAATTTACTATATCGTGTTCAGGGGCAAGAGCTGAATATGAAACACCATATATAGTATCAGGTCTTGTAGTAAAAACTGTGTATTTTTCAAATTTATTATCTAGTTTATTTTTTGATTCATCATTTAAATAAAAATCAAATTCCAATCCACTACTTCTACCTATCCAATTTTCTTGCATAGTAAGAACTTGTGATGGCCATTTATTTTCTAATGTTTTAAGGTCATCTAGTAGTGTTTGAGCATAGTTTGTAATAGCTACATAATATCCGGGCATCTCTTTTTGAGCAACTTCATTATCACATCTCCAACAACACCCCTCTTCAACTTGTTCATTTGCTAAAACTGTATGACAATCTTCACACCAGTTTACAGTAGAAGATTTTTGGTATAAGATACCCTCTTCAAACATTTTAATAATAAACTCTTGTTCCCATTTTGTATAAAGTTCATCACTTGTAGCAAACTCTCTAGTTTTAGAAAAACTTAATCCTAAACCTTCAAGTTCATTTCTCATATAATCAATATTTTCATAAGTCCATTTTTTTGGATGTGATTTATGTTTTATTGCAGCATTTTCAGCAGGCATACCAAAACTATCCCAACCAATAGGGTGTAATACATTAAAATTATTTTTTCTAAAATGTCTAGCAAATGCATCACCTAAACAATAGTTTCTTACATGTCCCATATGTATTCTACCACTTGGGTATGGAAACATACTTAATATATATTTTTTATCTTTTCCACAATCTTCATCAAGTGGTTCATGAGTTTTATTCTCATTCCAGTATTGTTGCCATTTTTTCTCTATATCTATTGGATTATATTCCATTTTAATAATCTTCCTTTTCGTTAACTTTTGAACTTTCTATTAATGCTAATGCCATTGAGTAAAGATTAGCTACAACAGCACCAATTGCTAAACCAATTGCTAAATCTGTATTATCTGTAAATGTATAAACTATAAAAGCAGGTATAAGATGTAAATCTGCTACAAGTGAACTAGCAAGTAGTTCAGCAGCTAATAGATTTCTAATCCCTATTTTTAAAATAGTTGATATTATATTTACCCCAGCAGCTATAAAAAGAGCTATTGCCGTATCCTCATATATAAATCCAGCTGTTGTAGTTAAACTCATTAGTGAAAAAAAGATATATGTTACTTTACCCCAATCCATCATTTAGGTCCTTTAAATATTATAAAGAGTATTATATATCAAATTTAGTTATAATGGGATTAATTGATAGTTTTTTCAAACTCTGTTATTTTTTTATAATAATTTAACTTATAAAAAATATATATTTTGCCTTAATATATATCAATAAGACAAAATTTATCTTATTAATAATATAATACAATTATTAAAAAACAAAAGGAATTATAATGGCAACAATTGCTGATATTAATGAAAAATTAAAATCTGTAACTTATCCAGGTTTTACAAAATCAATTATAGATTTTGGATTTGTAAAAAATATAGATTTAGATGGTAATAATGTAAATATCTCTATTGAGATAACTTCATCAGCCCCAGAAGTAGAAAATAGTTTAAAAGAGGATATTACAAAAGAGTTAAAAGTTTTAGGTTTAGATAATATTCAAGTATTTGTACAAAAACCAGAAGCTCCAAAACAACAAAGTAATTCTCAAAGTGGTAAAAACATAGCTCCACAAGTAGATAATTTTATTATGGTAAGTTCAGGAAAAGGTGGAGTTGGAAAATCAACAACATCTGTAAACTTAGCTATAGCTTTAGCTATGCAAGGGAAAAAAGTGGGACTTTTAGATGCTGATATTTATGGACCAAATATACCTCGTATGGTTGGATTAGAAGGGCAAGAACCTGTAATAGAGGGTAGTAAAGTTATCCCTTTTAAAGCTTATGGAGTAGAGGTTATATCTATGGGTAACCTTGTAGACCAAGGTCAAGCTTTGATGTGGAGAGGTGCTATGGTTATGAAAGCTATTACTCAACTACTTCAAGATATTGCATGGTCAAAATTAGATTGTTTAGTAATAGATATGCCTCCAGGGACTGGTGATGCTCAACTTACTCTTGCTCAAAGTGTACCTGTTGCAGCTGGAGTTAATGTTACTACTCCTCAACATGTTGCCCTTGATGATTCTAAAAGAAGTTTAGATATGTTTAAAAAGCTTCATATCCCTGTAGCTGGAATAGTTGAAAATATGTCTGGATTTGTTTGTCCTAAATGTGGAGAGGAATCAGATATATTTGGAGCTGGGACTTGTGAAGGTTTAGCAGATGAATATGATACTAAAGTGATAGCAAATATACCAATAGAACCATCTATTAGAGTAGGTGGAGATGAGGGTAAACCTGTAGTATATTTCTATCCAGATAGTGCAAGTGGTAAAAGATACCTAAAAGCAGCAGAGATGTTATGGGAAAATGTAGTAAAATCAAATGAAAATGGTAATGTTGGAAATGAATCAATTCAACCAACTATGCCAGCTGGTGTAAGTGCATGTAGTACAGAAGGTCAAGCTCATCAAGCAGCTGCTAAAAGTGGTGGGTGTGGTTCTCATGGTGGTGATGGAGAAGCTGGATGTGGTTGCCACTAATTAAATAATAAAAAAGCTAACAAAATATTTTGTTGGCTTTTTTAAGTTAAAAATATACTCCCATTTGATATTTTTATTTTTCCAGATAGTTCACTTTCAAATACTTCATTAGGGTATTTTTCCATAGCTTCATCATAAGTTGGGTTTGATTTACAATACTCTAAAAAACTATTTTTATTTTTTATATCACCTTTACAACCTATAACTTTTTCTATAAAATCATCTATATCATAAATAGCAGTTGCTAACCCTTTTTCTAATAATTGATTAGTTCCATCACTCTCATTTATACGATGTGCTAAAACATATATAGGCTTTTCCATCTTTAGAGCAAACTCTACACTCCTCATAGTTCCACTATTTAAATCAGCTTGGGCTACTATTAGTACTTCACCTAAAGCTACTACTAACTCATTTCTAATTGGAAAATTGTATCTAGTAGATGGAGTCTTTTGCTTAAATTGACTTATCATTAAGCCTTGCTTTTCAATATCTTTAATTAAATTTGAATTAATAGCTGGATACCTTATATCAAGTCCAGTTCCTGCTACTGCTATAGTATTATTTGCCCCTGCTGCATTATGAGCTATTGCATCAACACCCATAGCAGCTCCACTTACTATACAAATATCTTTAGAAGATAACTTTGAAGCTAATGTATAAATACTTTGTTGAGTATATTGAATAGGTTTTCTAGTACCAACTATAGATACTTTTCTTTTTTCTAATAACTTTAGATTTCCAATATAAGATAACTCTTTTGGATATTTTTTCATATCATTTAGAGCATCTATATGAAAATCTATTTTATTTATCATATCTGTTCCATATATATAACATCTAAATCTTTTAATAAATCTTTTACATCTTTTAGTGTTGAAATAGTAATAGAGTAAGGGTGACCAATAGCTATAGCAGAACCGTGTTTTTTAGATATTTTAATAGCTCTTTTAAGTTGTTTGGTTATATACTCTTTATCTTTTTTATTATCTAAAAATATATTTCTACTAAACACTTGCATACCATATTTTTTTGCTACATCTTTAACAACAGATTTTGCAGTTGTTCTACTATCTACAAAAATAAGATTATATTTTTTTAAAGCTCTTAATAGTTTATCCATAGATTCTGTATCACCTGTGAATTTACTTCCTGTATGATTATTTATATATTTTGCATTTGGATATAACTCTTTTAACTCTTTTATTCTATTTTCTATTGTTTCATAGCTATCTGTTATAAGTAAAGTTTTATCTTCATTGTTTTTATAACTAGAAGCTTCTAGTGGTAGATGTATCATATAATAATCAAGGTTCTTAGTAATCTTCGCAGAATATTTATGTCTAGGTATTGGTGGTAAAAATGACATATTTACAGGATAACCTATATCTTTTATTTTATCTATTTGTCTTTGAGTTGTAACATCATCTATTATAATAATTAATTTAGGTTTTTTAGATACAACTATATCTTTCTCTTTTTTTATTATCTTTTTCTCTATAATCTCTTTTTCTACTATCTCTTTATTTACTACTTTTTTATCTATAGTTTCTTTGGGTTCTTTTGTAGGTGTAGTATGTAGATATAATTGATTATCTATTGGGGTGCTATATTCTATCTCTAATGCTTTTGTTTTCTCTTCAAATAATTTTGCTCTTTGATTATCAAGATTATATTGTTTTATTATCTCATTTTCTAATTTTATTTTTTGTTTTGCAATCTCTTGTTTTTGCAGTTCATTTTCTAACTGTAAAATTTTATTTTTTTGATAAATATAGATTGTTGTTGTTGTAGATATAATAATAATAATAATTAAAAGGTTAGTTAGATTAAATATT
>JAYELQ010000315.1:2063-21524 GCA_034717655.1 Campylobacterota bacterium | reverse complement strand
TTTATATGCTTAAAATATAAAGAATTAAATCTATTTATTTAAATCTAATCCTATTTGAGTAACATTATGTTGTAAACCTAACTCTTTTGGTTCTATCCCAAGAGCTATACCTACCATTTGAGGAAGGTGAAGAATAGGTATATTTACATCTCTACCAATCTCTTTTGAGATACCGTGTTGTTGTACATCCATTCTAAGATGACATAAAGGGCAAGGTGTAACCATAACATCTGCATTATTATCTATAGCATCAAGCATAGCTGTACCACTTAATCTATTTGCAGTTATTGGATTTTGTAACTCTACATGAAAACCACAACATTTATTCTTTGATTCATAATCAACTGCATTTCCACCAAGAGAAGTTACTAAATTATCTAAAGAAACTGGTCTATAAGAGTTCTCTCCACCGTTAGATTTATTTTGTAAATGACTTGGTCTAATATTGTGACAACCATAAAAAGAAGCAACATTAATATCTGATATAGGATTTGTAACCTCTTTAGCTATTTTATCATACCCATAATCATCTTGAAGTGCATATAAGAAATGTTTTACTTCACTTGTACCTTTATATTCAAGTCCAACTTCAGCTAATTTTTCATTTACTTTTGCTTTTAATTCAGGGTCATTATCTAATCTATCTTTTGTTAAAGCTGTATTTAATTGACAAGTATTACATATAGTTACCATATCTAAACCTAATTTTTCAGCATAACATATATTTCTAGCATTTAAAACTAAAGATAACATATCATCAAAGTCCTGAAGATGACTAGCTCCACAACAACTAGCTTCATCTAATAATACAAGTTCAATACCTAACTTATCTGCAATAGCCATAGTTGACTTTAATAACTCAGGAGTAGACTCTCTAGCAGTACAACCTGTATATAAAGCATATTTTAATTTTTCCATAATCTTATTCCTAATATCTTGCAGTTGAGCTTATCTCAACAAGTTTTTTTATCTCATCTAAGTTTTTAGATTTCGGCATATTCCAAGGCATAACAATCTTACCTCTTTTAAACATAGCAATAGCTTCAGGGATATGCTTAAGAACACCAATATTACCTTCACTATATCTAACTAATTCACCCTCATCTAAAATACCGTGTTGTTTAATTGACCATTTAAATCCTACAGCATGACGAACTGCTACATTCTCAAGATTTTTTCTTCTTTGAAAAGTTTGTTGATGAAGTTTTGTAATTTTTCCAATAGGGTCAAGCTCTTTAGGACAAGCATCTGCACACTCATTACACTTAACACAATCCCAAATACCAGAACCCATCTCTTGTAAATCTTCAAGTCTGCTATCTTTTGCATTATCTCTTACATCTGCATTAAATCTCCAAGCTTTTGTAAGTGCCATAGGTCCTTTGTACTCTGAATTTACTTCAACAGCTGGACAAGCATAAAAACAACTTCCACAAGCTATACAATAATCAGCTTCATCTATAGCTTCAGCATCCTCTTGAGATACAATATTTTCAGTAGTTGGAAACTCCTCTATATCTGCTACTAAATATGGTTGAACAGAATCATATTTACTCCAGAAGTTTTCTTTATCTATAACCATATCTTTATATGCTCTTTTAATATCTTGTGGTTCAATTGTAAGCTCTGTACCATATAAGTCAACAAGGTCAAATACTCTATCTTTACAAGCAAGAGTAGGTTTTGTATTTACTTTAACAGCACAAGAACCACAAATACCATGACGACAACTTCTTCTATAAGAAAAACTACCATCATGTTCCCATTTTATTCTATTCATAACATCTAAAACAAGTTCATCTTTATTTACAACCATCTCAATTGTATCATAATGTGGTAGATAGTCTGTATCTTTATTGAATCTAAATACTTTAAATTTTATTTTTTTTGTATCAATACTCATCATAGTCTCCTAGTAAGTTCTTTCAGCTAATTCATGGTTACCAAGAACAACATCCATATATTCTGTTGTTATCTCACCATCTTTATCCATATATGCCATAGTGTGTTTTAAGAAGTTTTCATCATCTCTTTTTTGGAACTCTTCTCTAAAGTGAGCACCTCTACTCTCTTTTCTTAAAATAGCTCCATCAACTATAAAAGCACTAAAATCTATCATATGACTTAACTCTACAGCTTCTTGAAGGTCAGTATTATAAACAAGTGATTTATCATCAATTCTAATATTATTAAATCTTCTTTTTAATTCTTTTAAAATATCTTTTTGTTTTAAAAGTGATTTTTCAGTTCTAAATACACCCGCATTATCCGTCATACTTTGTTGTAACTCATCTCTTAAAGCAGGAACTCTCTCTTCACCATTAGAAGCTCTTATAGCTTCTATTCTGTCCATAGCTGCTTTTGCATCTTCTGCACTAGCTTCTTTAAAATCAATACCATCTTTTACATCTTTAACAATAGTAGCTCCTACATGTCTTCCAAAGAAAAGTGCCTCTAGTACAGAGTTTGCTCCAAGTCTATTCGCTCCATGAACACTTACACAGCTACACTCACCAGCTGCATAAAAACCTTCAACAAGCTCTTCTGTATTTTTTCTTACTTTACCATCAATATTACAAGCTATTCCACCCATACTATAGTGTGCAGTAGCTGCTATACTAATAGGTTCTTTTATCATATCTTGACCTAAAAATGTGATAGCTAAATCTCTTAGCTCTGGTAATTTAGAATTTATTAAATCTGCCCCTAAATGTGTAAGGTCTATATGAACATGGTCTTTATTCTCACCACAACCTCTACCTTCTAGTATCTCTTGAGTAATAGCTCTTGAAACAACATCTCTTGAAGCTAATTCTAATTTATTTGGAGCATATTTCTCCATAAACCTTTCACCTTTAGAGTTAAAAAGCTTTCCACCTTCACCTCTTGCTGCTTCAGATATAAGAACACCACTACCTGCTATCCCTGTTGGATGAAATTGAACAAATTCCATATCTTCTAAAGGAAGTCCATGTCTTGCAACAATAGAAAGTGCATCTCCTGTATTTGCATGTGCATTTGAATTTATTTTAAAAGCTCTTCCATATCCACCAGTTGCAAACATAACAGCCTTTGCATTGAAAATCATAGGTTTACTATCAACTAAATCAAATGCAAATACACCATTTACTTTACCATCTTTATATATTAAATCAGATACATAATACTCATCTTTAAAATCAACACCATCTCTATGTGCTTGTTCATAAATAGTTTGAAGAAGAGTTAAACCTGTTCTATCTTTTGCATAACAAGCTCTAGGGCTAGATTGACCACCAAATGGTCTTTGTGCTATTTTTCCTTCATCATCTCTTGAGAAAACAGCACCCATTCTTTCAGCCCATCTAATAGTTTCTGGAGCTTTAGAACACATAAGTCTAATAGCATTTTGGTCACCTAAATAATCACTACCTTTTACTGTGTCAAACTCATGTAGCTCAATACTATCATCTTCACTTAAAGCAGCGTTTATACCACCTTGAGCAGCACCTGAATGTGATCTTAATGGATGTAATTTTGTTAATACACACACACTAAGTCCAGAATGTGCTGCTTCTCTAGCTGCTGCACAACCAGCAAGTCCAGCACCTACAATTACAACATCATATTTATGAATTGGAATACTCATATTTGTTCCTCTTTCTTTAAGATTTAAATTATAAATTTATTTATATCTTAACAAATAGTAACATAAAGAGAGTTTAAATGATTATTTCAAAAAATTATTTGTTACAAAGGGGAGCATTTACTTTTTTAATTGGTGTTTCATCATATTATTATAAATTAATTTTTTTGCTTCTTCAATAGATAAATCATCTAAATAAAAAGGCTCACTAACATAAAAATCTATTTTACTAAAAGGTTTTGGAATTATAAATTTATCCCAAGAATTAAATACCCAATACTTTTGAGGTATAGAACTAAAAACTACAATAGGTGTATCTGTTTTTTTAGAGATAGCTACAATACCATCAGCTATAGAATATATAGGACCTTTTGGTCCATCTGGAGTAATTGCAATATCATAACCATTTCTCAATGACTTAATCGCACTTACCATAGCTTTTACACCACCTCTAGTAGATGAACCATAAATAGAATCTATATTAAAATATTTCATAATTTTTCTTATAGTTTCCCCATCTCTATGCTCACTAATCATAGCCTTTATTTCACCATTTTTTTTAAAATTATGATAATTAAAAGGTTGCATAAGCAGGTCACCATGCCAAATAGATAATATGAAGTTTTGTTCTTTATTAAAGTTTAAAGGATGATGATATACTTTTTTACTAGTTATATATATAACTTTAACAAAAAGTTGCAATAGATAAGGTACTATGTTAAGTTGAATATAGTTTAATAACTTTTTTTTAAATTTTTTCAAAATATTTTATACTACAACTTCCCCATTTAAAGAAGTTCTATTTATTTTATTGACTTTTACTTTTACAATTTTACCCAATAACTCTTCACTACCTTTTACAAAAACTTGAGTATAATTATCACTAAAACCAAATATTTCACCATTTGGTTTTAAATCTTCTAATAAAACTTCTACAGTTTTATCCATATATTTTGCCATATGTTCATCTTGATGTTTTTTATGTAACTCTATAACCTCTTGAAGTCTTTGACTAGCTATATTATCTTCTATTTGATTTGGTAAATCTTTTGCAGTTGTATGTGGTCTAGATGAATATTTAAAGTTAAATATAGCATCAAACTTAACTTGATTTATAACATCTAAAGTATCTAAAAAGTCTTCTTTAGTCTCACCTGGAAAACCAACTATTATATCTGTTGTTATTCTAATATTTGGTACTAAATCTCTTAATTTTTTACACCTATTTAAAAACCACTCTTTTGTATATCCTCTTTTCATAGCTTTTAAAATAGATGTACTTCCTGATTGAAGAGGCACATGTATTTGTTTAGATATTTTAGAATTCTTTGTAAACTCTTCTATAAATTCATCATCCATATGAAGAGGATGTGGAGATGTAAAACGAATTCTTTCAAGAGTTTCTATTTTACTTATTTTTTGAAGAAGCTGTGTAAAAGTTGATTTTTGAGTTTTATCACTAAAATGAACACCATAATTATTTACATTTTGTCCTAATAAAAGAACCTCTTTAGCACCATTGGCTACAGATTTTTCTATCTCTTTTATTATTATATCTTCAGGGATACTTATCTCATATCCTCTAGTTGCAGGGACAATACAATATGTACAACTTTTATCACACCCTAAAGATATATTTACATTACATTTATAAGGAGATGTTTGATAATCACTAAAGTCATAATTTGTTTCATCATTATTTATATCTATCTCTACAGTTTTTGGATTATCTACTGCATAAGATATTCTAGATACATTTCTAGCCCCAACTACAAAATCTACATATGGAGCTCTTTTTATAATATCTTTACCTAAATGACTTGCAGTACAACCACAAACACCTATTTTTGCATTAGATTTTCTCTTTTTATTAAAACTTCCAAGTTCTGAAAATAGTTTCGAAACAGGTTTTTCCCTTACTGAACAAGTATTTATAATAATTAAATCAGCATCTTCTAAAGTTTTTGTTACACTATAATCATTTTTAGTTTCTAATTCTGCTATAATATGCTCTGTATCTCTACTATTCATAGCACAACCTAAAGTTTCAATAAAAAGTTTTTTACTCAAAATATATCCCTATTTTTTATAAAGCATGTATCTCATAAAGATACTCTTCATCAGATAAACCAAATTTAACTTCTCTAAAATGTACATTATAACCAGACTCTTCAAACTTATCTACTATAGCCATCATATCTTTATGAGAATTATCTCTATCAAAATAAAATATCTCCTCATCTTCCACAGCTAATTTATCTAATAATTTTTCAAAATTAACTTTTTTTGGCTTTAAAGATAGTTCTCTTCTTGCTAATAAAATTTCCATTTATATATTTCCTTTTTTTATTTTTTATATTCTATTATATCTAATTATTAAGCATAATAACCTTAACTATTTCCCCTTTAGATATGTCATTTTTATTTTCATCTATCATTAAAAGAGATGAGGAACCCAACATATTTGTTAAAATTGCACTTGTTCCATTTTTCTTACCATCTAAATTAACTCTATAATTACCATCTATATAAGATAAATTACAAGATACAAAAGTATCTTTTGAACCTTTTTTCTTAAACTCTTCATCCATAATAGCATCTACTATCTTTAAAGATTCATTACCATTTCTAAATTTAAATAATAAAGGTAATACATACAGTAAAAATGTAACTGTACTTGAATATGCAAATCCAGGGAGAGCTACAATATATTTATTCTCTTTTTTTGCTACTAATATGTGTTGACCGGGTTTTATATTTACACCTTGAAATAAAAGTTCGCAATCTAATTTATCTTTAATTATATCTTTAACAAAGTCATAATCACCAACACTAACTCCACCTGTAGTAACTACAATATCACTTTGAGACAAAGCATCATTAAAAAGCTCTAAAATAGATTCTTTATCATCTTTTACGACACCCATTTGATAAACATTTGCACCATATTTATTAGCTATAGCTTCTAGTGTTAGATGGTTTGAACTTCTAATTTGGGAGTTATTCGTTTGCTCATCTCCTAAATCTAATATCTCACTACCTGTACTAGCTATTGATATAGTTGGTTTTGCAAAAACTTTAACTTGAGATATATTTAGACTTGCCATAACACCTATATGGGCAAAATCTATAGTTGTACCTTTCTTAATAAGCACTTCATCTTTTTTATAATTTTCACCAACTTCTCTTACTGAAAACCTAGAAGGGATTTTTTTATTAACTATTATATAGTCATCTTCAACTGTTACATTTTCTATAGGTATTAAAGTATCACTACCTTTTGGCATAAGAGAACCTGTAAATGTTTTGATACAACACCCATTTATCACTTCAGAAGATACTACACCACCTGCTGGATTATTATCAATAATCTTTATTTTATCTAACTCTTGATCCTTAAATAAAATAGCATACCCATCCATTGCAGATGTTTCATAAGCTGGAGAGTTTGAATTGGAAATAATATCACTAGCTAGGACAAAACCTAAACTATTTGATAAAAAAAGTTTTTGAGTTGGAAAAGAAGAGATATTAAAAGAATCTTCTAATATCTCTATTGATTTGTTATATGTTATAAATTTTTTCATATATTATGATAACAAAGTTATACATAATAAAAGTTTAAATTGAATTTGGCAAAATATACCTAATCTATTTTACTTTTTCTAAGTATTCACCTGTTTTTGTATCACATTTTATTTTATCACCTTCTAATAAGTGAAAAGGTATCTGAACAACAGCACCACACTCTAAAGTTGCAGGTTTTTTACCACCTTGTGAATCACCTTTAAAGTTTGGAGGTGTTTCAACTATTGTCATCTCAACAGTTGCAGGTGGTTCTACAGTTATAGCTTCACCTTTAAAAAACATCATATCAACATTCATACCATCAATAATCCATTTTTCAGTATCACCAACTTGTTCGTAAGTTAATCCTATTTGGTCATAAGTTGTAGTATCCATAAATTGTAACATATCACCATCATCATATAAAAACTGCATAGTTTTTTGTTGTAAATCTGGAGTTTCAAACTTATCACCTGCATGAAATGTTTTCTCAATAGTTTTACCATTTATAAAATTTTTAATTTTACATCTTACAAATGCAGCACCTTTACCAGGTTTTACATGTGCATAATCCATAATTCTAAATGGAATGCCATCTAATTCAATTTTAAGACCTTTTTTTAAGTCACTCATACCTAATGCCATATTGTATCTCCTCCAATTATGCTTTTATAACGACTTTTATATTTGTGCATAAGAAACTGTTTTTGCAGCTTCAATATTTTGTAATTTATCTAAAGTATCTTTTGATACATCATCATCAACTAAAATAACTGCCAATGCACCATCTTTACTTCTTCCTAATCTAAAATCTGATATATTAATACCATCTTGAGCTAAAATATTTCCAACACTTCCTATTACACCAGGTACATCAGAATTAGTTAGTAGTATCATTTTACCTGTAGGTTCAATATCCATTAAGAAGTCATTGATTTTTACAATTCTTTGAACCTCTTCATCAAAAATAGTTCCATTTGTTGTATTTACACCATTTTTTGTTGTTATTTTTATACTAACTTGGTTTTTAAAAGCACTTGTATTTGTAATAGATGAAGATTCTAATTTAATATCTCTTTCACTTGCAACAAAAGTAGCATTTACATAATTTATTTTTTCATTTGTTAAAGATTGAGTTAATGCCCCAACTATAGCAAATGTTTCTAAACTATCTAAATATTCTGAAATCTCACCTTCAGCTTCTATTTTAATAGATTCAATAGCACTTTTATCCATTTGAGCTAATAAAAATGCCATTTTTTGAGTCAATTCTAAATATGGCTTAACAAATGATGGTATTTTTGTTTCATCAATAGGTAAATTTAAAGCGTGTGGATACCCTATTCCACGAGCTGATTTTATAGCATTATTTGCAGCTTGAGTTGCTATTTTATATTGAGATTCAACAGTATTAGCTCCAAGATGTGCTGTTACAATAATATTATTTAAATCTAATAATTTATTGTCTGTAGCTGGTTCTTTATTAAATACATCAATACCTGCCATAGCAATTTTTCCACTTTTTAAATTATTATAAAGAGCATCTTCATTATAAAGTCCACCCCTAGCACAATTTATAAGAATAACACCATCTTTCATTTTAGATATCTCTTCTTCATCTATCATATTTAATGTTTCAGAATTTTTTGGAGTATGTATTGTAATAATATCACAAGATAAAATATCATTAAAATCAGTTGTATATTCTATACCTAAATCTGTAGCTCTTGAAGATGGTATATATGGGTCATATGTAACAACATCCATCTCAAAAGATTTTGCTCTTAAAGCTACTCTATGTCCAATATTCCCAAAACCAATTATACCTAGTTTTTTACCATATAGTTCTTGCCCATACCAATCTTCTCTTTTCCAAACTCTTTGCTCTTTTAGTTGAGCATGTGCATAAGGCATTTTTCTCATACAAGAAAGCATATGTGTCATTGTAAGTTCAGTTGCGGCTATTGTATTTGCTGTTGGGACATTCATAGCAATAACACCTCTTTTACTACAACCTTCCATATCAACATTATCTACACCAACACCTGCTCTAACTACAGCTTTTAAATTTGTAGCTGCATTTAAAAATTTTTCATTAATATCTGTTGAGCTTCTTGTAATACATACATCAGCATCTTGAATATTTTCTAAAAGAGTAGTTTTATCAAGATCTGCTGCATAAATATAATTTATATCACTAGTATTTTTTAGTATATCCAATCCACTTTCGTGGATATGGTCACATACTACAATATTTGGTTTATTCATTATTTTCTCCAATTATAACAGAAAACTATTTTAATTTTCCTGCTATTGCATCACCTAATGTCATTGATGATGTATCGTTAACTGTTTTTAATATATCTCTATCTTTTTGAGAAGATAATCTTTTAACAGATAGTCTTACTCTATTTCTTTGCTTATCTATATTTACTACAACTGCTTCAACTTCATCACCTATTTTAATAGGCTCTGCATCTTCTTCCTCTTTTAGTAAGTCTTCTTTTCTAATAAGTCCATCAAGATTATCTTCAAGCTTAACAAAAATACCAAAGTCTTTAATATCTTTAACTGTTGATTTTATAATATCATTAACATTATGTGTTTTTTCAAACTTTTGTGCAGGAGAATCTTCTAATGCTTTTATACTTAAAGATATATTTTCTTTCTCTTTATCTATTTTGATGATTCTTACTTCAACTTCATCACCTTTTTTATATATATCTTTACATTTTGTTGCAGAATCCCAACTAGCTTCTTCATTATGAAGTAAACCATCAACACTACCAAGGTTTATAAATGCACCAAAGTCAGTTAAAGTTGCAACTTTACCTTTTACTACATCATTTACTTTATTTTCTTTAGAGAATGCTTCAAAAGGTTTTGGTTGAAGAGATTTTAAACTAACTCTTAATCTTCTTTTATCACAATCTAAATCAATAACTTCAACATTAATCTCTTGACCAATTTCTAAGTAATCTTTTGGATTCTTTACATTTTTGTCCCAACTAATTTCTGAAATATGTAATAAACCTTCAATATCATTTCCTAAATCAACAAAAGCTCCATAAGATTCAAAGTTTGAAACTGTTACAGTGATAGTATCACCTGTTTCTAATGCATCTCTCATCTCTTCCCAAGGGTTTGGTAAAGCTTCTTTTATAGATAAAGATAGATGACCTTTCTCTTTATCATAAGATTTTATAACAGCAACAACCTCTTCACCCTCTTTATAATAAGATGAAGGATTAACAGGACCTTTATAACTAATCTCATTATAATTTACAAGACCATCTATTCCGCCTAAATCTACAAACATACCATAACTAGTTATTTTTTTAATAATACCAGTTTTAGGCTCATTTACTTCCATAAGTTTTAATATTTTTTCTTCTCTATTTTTTTGAGTTTCTTCTATTAATTTTCTTCTTGAGATAACAATACTGTTTGTTTCTGGTTTAACTTTTAATACAACTGCTTTAATTTTTTTACCAACTGCACCAACAGCTTTTAAGAAACCTTGAGCCATTGGCATAAAATACTCCATACCATCAGAACTTTGAACTATAAAACCTGCTCTATGCTTAACTGAAGTTACAACACCTTCAACAATTACATTTTCAGGTTCTGCCCCATGCTCTTTAAAAAATGCATCAAACTTCTCTTTTTGTAATACTTTTTTATAAGATAAAGATAAATTTTCACCTCTAGTTCCTGTAACCATAACTGTGATTTTATCTCCAACATTATATTGAACTTCACCATTAATTGTGATTTCAGAAGTATAAACTTGACCTTCTCTTCCACCTATACTTACTATAAAGTTATTATCATTAATTGATACAATCTCACCTTCAGTTATTGTGTTAGTTTCTGTACTTTTTTCACTCTCCTCAAACATTGCTGCGAAGTCTTCACCTTCACCTAATTCAAAATCTTCTAATTTTTTCATTGACACTTGCCTACCCTTTTATAATTTTATTAGCTATTATATCTAAATATAACTTTATTTCAATTAAGTTATTTAGATTTAAAATCATTTTTCCTCATCTTTTTTAATAAACTCTGTAAAAAACACTAAAAAAATAGCTAATTCAACATTAGGATTAAAATCATTTAAATCTTTTTATTTTAGATATAACATTTTTAATAATCCAATCAGGTGTAGAAGCACCAGCTGTTACACCACATATTGTTTTATCTTTAAACCAATTTAATTCTAATTCAACTTCATCTTCTATTAAATAACTATCATTACAAAACTCTTTAGATATATTTAAAAGTTGTTTAGTATTTGAAGAGTTTTTCCCACCTATAATAATCATAATATCAACATATTGAGATAGCTCTTTTGCAGCTGCTTGATTTTCAAAAGTAGCATCACATATAGTATTAAAAACTCTTACTTCATTATAATTTAATACCAAATGATTTACAATATCTAAATATTCATCTTTTTTTCTTGTTGTTTGAGCAACAGTAGCAATTTTATTATATTTAAATTTTATATTCTCTAAATCTTTTATTTTTAAAACTACAAATACATCATCTCCATAACTTTTAACAGCTTTTACTTCAGGATGGTTTTCATCACCAAAAATAACTATAGAATAGTTTTGTTTTGACATATCTTTTACTATTTGCTGAGGAGTTGTTACAAATGGACAAGTAGCATTTATAACTTTTATCTTTTTTTCACTTAAAGTTTTTAAATCATTTTTTGGTATACCGTGAGTTCTAATTATAACAGTATCTTTCTCTTTTACTTCATCTATAGAGTGGTAAAGACCCACATTATAATCAGTTTTCAATCTATCAATCTCTTTTTGATTATGAATTAAGGGTCCCATTGTAGCTGAATTTTTATGCTCTTGAGCTATTTTAATAGCTCTTTTAACACCAAAACAAAAACCATAGCTTTTTGCTAATCTAACTTCCATATTAAGACTTTAGTTTTGCTAGTATCTCTTTAAAATTAGGAAAAGAGGTCTCTATACATTGAGTATCTTCAATATTCATATCACATAAAAGACCTGCTATTGCAAAACTCATAGCTATTCTATGGTCACCACAAGAATTAATAGTTGCTGAATTTAAAGTAGTATTTCCAAATATTTTATATCCATCTTCATACTCTTCATATTTTACGCCACAAAGCCCAAGGTTTTCAACTACAGCTGATATTCTATCACTCTCTTTTACCCTTAACTCTTTTGCATTTTTAACAACACTTTCACCATTTGCAATACTCATAGCTATAGATAAAGCAGGTAATTCGTCTATAAGCCAAGCTATATTAGAAGATACTTCAACTCCATTTAAACTATTATGCTCCACTATAATATCACCTATTGGTTCATATAAATTTTCTTGCTCTATATAAGTTATTTTAGCACCCATCTTCTCTAAAACTTTATAAGCTTCTATTCTTGTAGGATTTAAAGTTAAATTTTTTAAAGTAACTTTTGAATTAGGTATTATAGCAGCAGCAACTGCAAAAAAGAATGCAGATGATGGGTCTGTAGGTACTGTTATATCTAAAGGTTTTAATTTCCCATTAAGTGGTTTTATCTCTATGTAATTATCCTCATTTGTAGTTATACTAGCTCCCATACCATTTAACATTCTTTCAGTATGGTCTCTTGAGAGTAAATCTTCTTTATAGTATGAAACTTCATCACTTTGAATAGCTGCAAGAATTAAAGCAGATTTTATTTGTGCTGAATCTATAGGACTATGATATTTAAAAGGTTTTAATTTTCCACCTCTTATATGCAAAGGGGCTTTATTTCCATCTTCTCTACCATCTATACTAGCACCTATATCTCTTAATGGTTTTGCCACCCTTTTCATAGGTCTACTTCTTAAATATTTATCACCAGTTAAAACAAAGCTACCCTCTATACCAGATAAAAGACCTGCATAAAGTCTCATACCTGTACCTGCATTACCACAATCTAAAATATCATCAGGTTCACTTAAACTAGATGGTGGAGTTATTGTTATAACATTATTTTCAATATCATCTTCAATAGTAGCACCTAACTTTTGAGCTATTCTTAACGAGTCCATAGTATCTTCACCACGAAGATAATTTTTTATTATAGATGGTTTATCACTCAATAAAGAGAACATAGCACACCTATGAGAGATAGATTTATCACTAGCAATATTATCTATCTCAACTTCAAAAGGTTTTTCTAATTTAGGAACAAATAAAGTTTTCATAATTATCTAATACCTATATTTAATTTTTCTTTTAATTCATCTAAAATAGTGTTCATAATACTATTTATATCATTCTCTTCCATAGTTTTATCTTCAGATTGTAATACAAATTTAATTGTAAGACTCTCATCATCACCTAGTTTTTCATCACTATAAATATCTACAAGGTTAAATTGCTTTATCTCTTTTATATCTAAACTATTTATAACTCTTTTTATCTCTATATACTCTAATGATTTTGGAGCTATAATACTTAAATCTCTTTTTGAAGATTGATATTTTGATATATTGTTTGCTAATATTATATCATCACCTAAACTATCAAAATCTATATCTGCCAAAAATGTATCAGATGGTACATCAAAATCTTGAGCAACTTTAGGGTGTAGTTTATATAAAATACCTATATTTTTATTATTTAAAATAATATTTCCATTTTGGTAAGGGTGTATAAAATCATTTTCTATTTTATTCATAGGTGTAAGCTCTATATCACCTACAATATTTGCTATTTTATTTGCAAATTCAAATATATCTATCTGTTCTGGCTTACCACTATTTTTAACTAATTCAAACTCTTTATCTCCACTAAAAATCAAACTTAAAGATTTGCTTTCATCTCTATTTTCATCAAATTTAGTACCAATCTCATACAACCCTATAGATTTATAGTTTTGTTTTAAGTTATGTGATACTGCTTGTACTAAATTTATAGCTAAAGTTGTCCTAAAAGTATTTAACTCATTTACAATAGGATTTGTAATATCTTTTTTACTATCTACTACAGGAAAATTATATTTTTCTAATAACTCTCTATTTGTAAATATATAAGTTAAAGTTTCAAAAAAACTATTTGATATAGCTTTTGTTCTAATCTCATTTTTAATATCTAGCTTTATAGAACTATTAGTTATATTATTTAACTCTTTAAATACTAAAGGTTTTGATATAATATTATCAATACCAATAATTCTTACTATCTCTTCTGTTATATCTGCTATATTTTTAATATCGTGTCTATAAGGTGGTATAGTTATAGTTAAAGTTTCATTATTATTTAATTTTATTAAAAAACCTAAAGATGTTAAAATCTTTGTTATATCACTTTTTACTAACTCTTGACCTATTATACTATTTACTCTATCTAAACTAATTGTAATTATATTCAAAGGTATCTCATCTATAAAATCTTGACTTCCATTATAAACAGTTGAACCATTTAAAGATAATAAAGATATTATATTTTCTACTCCAAAATTAAGATTTGGTTCGCTTCCTCTTGATGCATTATAATAAATTTCACCTGTTGTTTTCTTTTTATCAAATACTTTTTGAGATAAATCTTCAGGGTTTATGTAACTAGCTTCAATAATAACCTCATCACTAACCGTAGTTATACTTCCAGCATCTATACCTATAGTACTTAATGGAACTTTTCCACTTACTATATCAAAACCATCTTCATCTTGTTTTATTTTTAAAGATACTAAACTTGATGATACATCACTAGCTACTGACTTTGTATAAACATTTAATAATACACCAGTATGATGAGTAGTATAAGTAACTGCATTTTCAATATCTGTATTTTTTAGTTTACCTATTATTGAAACTCTTATATTATTTAATAGATTTAATTTAAACTCACTAATATCTACAGCTTTATATAAAAGATTAGATTTACAATTTGTATCATAGTTTACTTCAAAGACTTGACCTATCCCTTTATTATTTGTTACAACTTTATATTCTATATTTTTAAAAGGGATATTAAAATATGCACTAAGCTCTCTAGCTACTCCATATATACTTAAACAATCACCTCTATTTGCAGTAAGTTCTATCTCTATTACTTCATCATTTAAAAGTGGATATTCACTTAAATTCTTACCTATAGTTAATTCACCTATAGAGTTATCAAGAACTAAAATACCATCATTCATTTTTGGCATCCCTATCTCAGAAGAGCTACATATCATACCAAAAGAATCAACACCTCTTAGTTTTGCTTCTTTAATTTTAAAATCTTCCCCTAATAGAGTCCCAACAGTAGCTACAGGTACAAGCTGTCCAACATCTACATTTTTGGCACCACAAACAATTTGTACAGAGCTATCTCCTAAGTCAACTTGACAAATATTCAATTTATCGGCATCTGTATGTTTCTCTTTTTGAGTCACTTTACCAATAAGTACACCATTTGGTATAGCTATTGTATTTAAACTATCTACTTCTAAACCTATTGAATTTAAAGCTTTACAAATATCAGCTGTTGTTATATTTGATATATCTATATATTCTTGTATCCATTCTCTTGTAATTATCATCTAAATTGTCCTAAAAGTCTAATATCACTCTCAAATAGAGATCTTAAATCTCCAATTTCATGCATAAGCATAGCAAACCTTTCAATCCCTAAACCAAAAGCATAACCACTCACTTTTTCATAACCTACTGCTTTAAATACATTCTCATCTACAACTCCACACCCCAGAACTTCTAACCATCCTGTATGTGAACAAACTCTACAACCTTTACCTTTACAAAACTTACAAGATATATCAACTTCAGCTGATGGCTCCGTAAAAGGGAAAAAAGATGGTCTAAAACGAACTGCTACATCCCCAAACATATGGTGTAAAAACTCTTCCATAATAAACTTTAAATTAGCAAAAGAAACAACACCTTCTTTATCTACTACTAACCCTTCTATTTGATGAAACATAGGTGTATGGGTAATATCAAAATCTTTTCTAAAAACTGTACCGGGTGCTATCATTTTAATAGGTGGTTTTTCTCTTAACATTGTTCTTATTTGCACAGGAGATGTATGAGTTCTTAAAACTGCTCCATCATTACAATAAAAAGTATCTTGCATATCTCTAGCTGGATGATAAGCAGGTAGATTTAGAGCTTCAAAATTATGAAAATCGTCTTCAACTAAAGGTCCCTCTTCTATACTAAAATTTAAATTTTGAAAATATTTAGTAATTCTTTCCATTGTATCAGATACAGGATGCGTAGCTGCTGTAGTGAAACTCGAACTAAACTTTGTTACATCTACTTTTTGAGACTCCAATTCTCTTTCTAACTCTTCAGCCATAAGAACTGTTTTTCTACTATCTAAAGCTTTTTGAATAGATGCTTTTTGTTTATTTAAGTTTTGAGCAAATGCTTTTTTTTCGTTATTAGGTACATCTTTCATTTTAGCAAATTCAAGAGTAAGAACACCCTTTTTTCCTAAAACTTCTATACGATATGACTCTAATTGTTCTAAAGATTCACTACTGTTTATCTTCTCTAACCATTGATTCAATTTTATCTCCTATTTGATACTTAACTATATGATAAATATCTTTTTTTATTCTAAAATATTCAGCGATTATACTCAAAATTTTATTATACTTTGGTTATACTTTCATATATAAAAAATAGGAGAGATAAATATGTGTATATTTTGTAATATAGTAGATGGTAAAATACCAAACCAAACAGTAGCCCAAAATGAGGATTTTTTAGCATTTAATGATATATCACCATTAGCTAAAATACATATTTTAATTATACCAAAAAAGCATATTTCTTCATTTAATGAAGTTAGCCCCCAAACAATGGCAAATATGACAACTTTTATTCAAGAGATAGTTGAAAAATTAGATATAAAAGATAATGGATATAGACTTATAACAAATATAGGTAAACAAGGTGGTCAAGAGGTTGAACATCTACATTTTCATCTATTAGCAGGTGAGCAATTAGGAAAAATAATATAATGCAATTTTTTGGAAAAATCAAATCTGTTCACGACTTAGAATATATAACAAAAGCATATATATATATAAATGAAAATGAAGAAGATATATTAACAAAAGAAAAATTAAATTTATTATTAAAGAAAAAAAATAAAAATGTAGCAGGTACTGTTTTTTTACATAATCCCGCAACTGTACCTTTAGGGTATAGTATGGAAGAGAAACTATCTTATCAAGATTTTATATTTGATGATGAGTTTCAGGAATTAGAGATAGAGGATTCAGTTAGAATAGTATCAAAAGCTTTAAAACACAAATATAAAGGTAAATTAATAGAGATAAAATACCTATTTAATTATAATAAAAAGAATATCCAACCAACAAAAGCTATGGAGATATTAGATATGGATCTTGAAAAAATCCATACAAATCTTTTAACTGTATTTGCAAAAAATGACAATTTTCAAGATTATAAAAATATAAGTTATAATGGAAAATTTATACTATTTGCTTGGGGTCATAAAATAGATAGACACCATACAAATATAGCTACTTATGCTTCACATATAGCACAATGGTCTAAAAAAGCAGGAAAAGAGATAGCTTTTGTATATGATGGGGTAAGAGATGAAGAGGGTAGTTTTGAGTATGTTAGATTTTTTGAACCTTATCAATTTGGAAAATTAAAACTAGTTATACCTGAAGCTCTAAATCAAATATTTAATAAAGAAGATATTAAACCACATAGAATATAAATTTTAAAATAAAACAGATAGTTTAAATTAAACTATCTAGTTGAACTTTTTTTATGTTATAATAACATAAAATAAGGATTTAAAAGATATGAAAAACATAGTATATTTAATCTTATTAGCTATTTTATTTTCAGGATGTGCATTAACTCAAATTAATTCAGATAAAAAAAAGCCATTAGATGAAGAAAAGATATTTATAAAAAAGTATAAATATAACTTAGTCAAAAATGAAACTAAAGATATTTCAAAACAAAAAGCTATAGATGAGATAAAAGTATTAATTAAAAAAGATATGATAAATCATATAAAAACTTATATAGAATTAAAAGATAATAATATAACTATCTCAAACTATAATTTTATTCAACCAAAAATAGAGATAATAAAAGAGAGTTGGGATAATAAATCTTATAATGTTAAAGCTAGTTCTAAAATAAATGAGAAAAAAGCTACACAACTATTAATAGATACAATCAAAGAGATATCAACTAAAAAAGATTTAATTAGATTAAATAAAATATCACAAGAGCAAGAGAAATTATTAGAAAATAAAAATAAAAATATATCAAAAATAGAAAAAAAATTAGTTTCACAAGAGGTAATATATATCTCTAAAAAAGATGAGCTAATCAAATTAAAAAAAGAGTTAGATGATATTAATAAAAAACTAAAAAAAGAGTTAGATGATATTAACAAAGCTAAGAAAGAGATATCAAAAGTAAAAAAAAGGGTTGCAAAACTTATTAATAAAGCTTGTTTAATTAAAAAAGGTATGACAAGAGAAGAGGTTAAAAATGCTATAGGTAAACCAACATCAACAGATTATAGTAGCTACTATTATAAAGATATAGAGATACATTTTCAAGTTTCTACTAAATTAGTTGATGCTATTAGAGGTTGTAAATAAAATATATATAAAACAACTCTACTTATATAATATTTTTGCAAATCCTATTAAAAATATTATTAAAGCAAAAGTATCATAAGAGTTATCAAAAAGTAAAATAAAAAAACCAGCTATCATAAATGCAAAGCCATTTATTATAGGTTTTATAAAACTCTTTATCTCTTTTTGTAAAAACTCTATTTGGGGATTTGATATCTCAACAGCAAGAGTTCCTTGACTAGCTTTTTTTATAACTAATTTTAAATCTTTAGCTATAAAAGGGATATCTTTTATCTCATCTATTAATGTATCTATTATACTATCATTTGCCCCTAATGCTTTTGGTATATTTTTTTGCAATACAGGTAATATATCTTTTACACCATTAAAATTTTCTATATATGTAGTCCCTAAACCTTCAATTATAGCACTAACTCTTAATATATATATAGCATCACTTGGAAGTTTAAAAGGGAAATCTCTTGTAGTTTGAAGAACCTCAAAAGCTAATTTTTGCATAGATTCACTATCTAAATTTTCATTTGAAAATATCTCAAACATTTTTGCTGTAAAAGTAGCTAACTCTCCAACAGGAGCTTCATAACTTATAGTACCTAGTTTTTTATTTGCATTTATATAAGCTTCATA
>JAYELQ010000315.1:0-1963 GCA_034717655.1 Campylobacterota bacterium | reverse complement strand
TTTTATCAAAAGATTTAAAGATATCTTGATTTTTAAAAGAGTTTTCATATATTATCTCAAACTCTTCCTTTTTCATAGGCTCTATAGTATCGTGAAGCTCTTTTAACTCATCTAAATACTCTTGAGAGAAAAAATCAGCTCTAGTTGCCAAAACTTGAGCTAACTTTATAAAACTAGCCCCCAAAGTAATAGTATTGTTTTTTAACTCTTTTGCACTAAGTGGCTTAAAAAAAAGAAGTTTATCCTTTTTTTTTATTAGTAAAAAAAGTGTTAATAGAAAACTAAAAACTTTATATATTCTACTTGGTGAATATAGATGTAATGTTTTAAAAAAAGATTTTATAATTACCCCTTTAGTTCTTCTTTTAATTTCTCAATATCTTGTTTTGTTGCAATATCAAGCTCTTTAATTATATCTTTTAACATCTCTTTTAATTTCTCTTTACTCTTTTCCTCCTCCTCTTTACCTTTTTTCTCTATCGATTGAAGTAAAGACTTAGCATCATCTGTTTTTATTTTTCCACTCTCCTCAAGTTTTTTCACCTCCTCTTCAACTTTTTCTTTAAAAATTGAAGCTACACCAACACCTGTATATAAAATCTCTTTTAACATCTTTTATCCTTTTTTATTTATTATATACTAATTATATATTATTTAATAGTAGTTTTTTGTTAAAATATAATATTTAAAAACTAATTATAAATTTAGCACCTTTAAAATTTTGGTTTTTATACTCTAGGTCTATATTTTTTACTTTTACTGTTCCATTTAATGAATTTTCAACTATCTCATTAAGTACATAAAGCCCTAAGCCTGTCCCTGTATATTTAGTATTTTAAAACCACCAATATAGCTGATAGATATAACCATTAAAAAAGCAGTTATTATATAAAAGGCTAATCTATTTTTATGAAGTATATATTCCAAGTTTTAAATAATTTATAATTTATCTAGTTTTTTATTACTAAAGAGTGTACCTTTATTGTGTACATTATCTATTAAATAATCTCTTGCTGCAGTTAGGTCATATCCACTACATAAAAACATATCTCTATTTTTAGACATTGCATATTGAGCTGCTTTTAATTTAGTAACTATTCCACCCGTAGCAAATTCTGAATTTGGACTGAACTCTTGTTCTAACTCCTTATCTGTTATAGATGAAACTACTTTCTTAAGTTTTGCATCTTTACTTTCAGCAGGATTTTTATCATAATATCCATCTATATCACTTAAAATAACTAACAAGTCTGCATCTGTATAGTGTGCCACATGAGCTGATAATTGGTCATTATCTCCAAAAAGTTGGTCTGGTGTTGTTGATATATCATTTTCATTTACAATTGGTAATATATCATTTTTAAGTGTTCGTTCTATAATATCTTGAAATATTCTAGTATGTGTTCTACTATCAAAATCCTCTTCTGTTAAAAGTATTTGAGATATAGTTACATCAAAGATATCAAATTTATTTTTATAACTACTCATTAATATTGGTTGTCCAATAGAAGCTAAAACTTTTTTACTAGTGGGTACATTTCTATTTAATTGAACAGCTGTATACCCAGCAGCAACTGCCCCTGAAGATATTAAAATAACTTCATATTTTTTTCTTACTTCTGTAATTAAGGAGACAAGGTTTAACATTCTTTCTTTTGCTATTTTTGTTGTTTCTGTTAAAACAGAACTTCCAACTTTAAATACTATTCTTTTCAATTATATTCCTTGATTTAATATATAAACATCAATTATAACAAATTATCAATTAAAATAATGACTTTATAGTCTCTTCTATATTCTTATATTTAAACTCAAAACCTTCATCTATTAATCTTTTTGTTGACATACTCCCCATAGCTAAAGCAAGGGGATTCTTCCCTTTCCTAAAGTGAGATGGATTTAGCTATCTACAAAACTAGGCTACAGAAGTAGCTCTTACAGTTTCTCCTGCTAGAGTTGATGT
>JAYELQ010000314.1:0-5140 GCA_034717655.1 Campylobacterota bacterium | reverse complement strand
CAAAAGATATTATAAATAATATCTTTGACCCATATTTTTCAACAAAAAATGAGAAAAATGGTACAGGTTTAGGTCTTTATATGTCTAAAATAATTATAGAAGAGCATATGTGTGGAATATTAAGTGTTTCAAATGCTGAAGTTATAAATCAAGATGGTAAACCATCGTATGGTGCAGTGTTTAGGATTGAATTAGGAAGTATCTAATCCAATATATATAAAAAGGGGAAGTGGATAAACACTCCCCCTTTTTTATTAAATATAATATTTTAGATTTTAATAGATTACCATCTATAATGAGCAAAAGCTTTATTTGCTTCAGCCATTTTATGCATATCTTCTTTCTTCTTAAAAGAATTTCCTCTTTCAGCCGCAGCTTCAAAAAGTTCATTTGCTAATCTTTCAACAGAAGTTCTCTCATTTCTCTTTCTAGAGATATCAACAATCCATCTTAGTGCTAAAGTTTGTCTTCTTACAGGTCTAACTTCAACAGGTACTTGATAAGTAGCTCCACCAACTCTTCTAGATTTTACTTCTAAAAGTGGTTTAATATTTTCAATTGCTCTTTCAAAGATATCAAAACCTGATTCTTCACCTCTTGCATCAAGGTTTGCAATTGCACCATACATAATTTTTTGAGCTACTGATTTTTTACCATCTAACATAACTGCATTTATAAATTTTGTGATTAATTTACTATTGTAAATAGGGTCAGCCATTACTTCTCTTACGGGAGCTTTTCTTCTTCTCATTATCTAATCCTTCTACTTATTTCTTTGGCTTTTTAGTACCGTACTTAGATCTTGCAACAGTTCTGTTTGCAACACCAGCAGTATCTAAAGCACCACGAACGATATGATATTTAACACCAGGTAAATCTTTGATTCTACCTCCTCTTACTAGAACAATACTATGTTCTTGAAGGTTGTGTCCCTCTCCACCAATATATGAAATAACTTCAAAACCAGTTGTTAATCTAACTTTTGCAACTTTTCTTAAAGCCGAATTAGGTTTCTTTGGTGTAGTTGTATATACTCTTGTACATACTCCTCTTCTTTGTGGACATTTTTCTAGAGCAGGAGATTTTGATTTTTCAATAACTCTTTTTCGCTCTTTTCTAATCAATTGATTAATTGTAGGCATTTCATTCCTTTAAATAATTTGGTTTGAATTTTGTATTTTAAATTCACGCTTCTCTGTTTTTAAAATAATATTTATTATTTTAGATACTACCTAATCTCGAAAAGGATTTTATGAATTTCCGAAAAAAGTTTTGAATTATACTCAATAAATACTTAAAGTCTTATCAAATATTTAAACTCCTTATGCTAAAATAACCTTATGAAAAAAATATTAATTACAAGCCTACTATCTTTATCTTTATTCTCAAGTGACCAAATAGATTTGAATTGGTTAAAAAAACAACCTAAAAGCATAGCAAAGGATTTTTATATTTGGAGATATTTAAATCAAGATATTACACCACAAGAAGCTAAGAATGCTTTATCTATGGTAAAATCTTTTAATAATAAAATCTTTTATAGATATATATCTAAATCTAATGATGAATTATTAAAAGATTATAAAAAATGTATAAAATTAAATACAAAAGAATTATTAAACAAAAAACCATATTGTATAGATGCTGGTTTGAGTGTATATGATGTTACAAAATTATCAAAAGATGAGATGAAAAAACTTATAAATAAAGTAGAAAATGAATATGAACAATTATCAAAAAACTTATTAGTTTTAGCTTCCCCTTTGCCTTTTGAAACTTTACAAAAAGTTAATAATAAAACATTTTTTAAAGTATTTAATCAAGTTGGAAGTAAATATAGATTAAAACACTTTAATAATTATTTTTTATTATCTACTTTAGATAGATTATCTAAAGATAAAAAATTTGAACAAAGTATAAAACTAATAGTTACAAACCTAAAAATGGATAAAGCTCAAAAATCACTTTTAAATATAGACTCTACAAATTTAAGATATCAAGCTACTCTATTTTTAGCTATAAATGCAATAAGACACAATAAATTATACAAAGCTATGAAATATTTAGATGATGCATATACTAAAGCTTATTATCAAATGCAAAAAGATAATATAACTTTCTGGCAATATCAACTAACAAATGAGAAACAATATTTAGATAGATTATCTTCTAGTTGGGATTTAAATATATATAGTTTATATGCTCACAATAAAAATAATAAAAAGTTAAGTAATGTATTTTATTCAATTGAGCAAGTTAAAGGTGATTTAAAGGTAAAACAGAACAGTTTTAATACTAAATACCCTTTTGATTGGTTTCCTATTTTAAAAGATATAAAAAAGTTAAATAAAGAAAAAATGGATAAGTATGAAAAATTATTTAATAATACAGATACATTAGGTCATTTAGCTTTTGTAAAAGAAAAATATTCTAAATATAGAAACTCTTATTTTATAACTCCATATATAGAAGATATGAAAAGCTTACCAAAAGATAGAGTTGCTATGTTATATGCTATAGCAAGACAAGAGAGTCGATTTATACCAACTTCTATA
Source organism: Campylobacterota bacterium (assembly GCA_034717655.1). GTDB lineage: Bacteria > Campylobacterota > Campylobacteria > Campylobacterales > Arcobacteraceae > JAIOSF01. The sequence goes on along the minus strand of JAYELQ010000314.1, from coordinate 2,585 downwards.
TCATCTGCTTATGCTATGGGTATGATGCAAATAATGCCATTTTTAAGTAAACATATAGCTAAAGAGTTAAAAGAAGTTTATGATATAGATAAACAACTTAATCCTAAGGTAAATATGAGATATGGGGCACATCACATTAAATTTTTAGAGAAAAGGTTAAGTCATCCTTTATTTGTAGCTTATGCTTATAATGGAGGTATTGGTTTTACAAAAAGATTATTAAAAACAGATTTATTTAAAAAAGGTAAATATGAACCATATTTAAGTATGGAACTATTACCTTATAATGAAACAAAAAAATATGGAAAAAAAGTATTAGCTAATTATTATATTTACCAAAACTATCTAAATCCAGATAATAAAATTAACTTCTCAACTCTTATGAAAATAAACAATAAAAAATAATAAAAGATAATAAAAATATTAATTTAATAAGATTAATAGTAGGTATTGTTCTTCTGTAACCATATTGCAACATATTATATATAGAATTTTATGAAATTTTATATATAAATGGAGAGAAGAATGCAGTTAAAAGAATATGAATTCGATAAAAACTATGAAAAACCTGTAGCTTATTTTTCTATGGAGTTTGCAATACATCAAGCACTGAAGATATATTCAGGAGGTCTTGGTTTTTTAGCAGGTTCACATATGAGAAGTGCTTATGACCTAAAACAAAATGTAGTAGGTGTTGGTATGTTATGGAGTTATGGCTATTATGACCAAGCAAGAGATGAAGATAGAAATCTAAAAATTGAATTTAGAAGAAAAAGATACCACTTTTTAGAAGATTTAGATATAAAAGTTACAGTTAATATTGATTCAAAACTTGTTGTCGTAAAAGCATATATGGTAAAAGCTGAACTATTTGGTACAGCACCTATGATACTTCTTTCTACAGATATTGATGAAAATGATTATTTATCAAGAACTATCACACACAAGCTTTATGATGCACACGAACAAACAAGAATAGCACAAGAGATAGTTTTAGGAATTGGTGGAGTTAAGGTACTTGAAGCACTAGAGCATAAAGTAGATATATATCATATGAATGAGGGGCATTCACTTCCATTAGTATTCGAACTTTATAAAACCAGATTTAATTCAAAAGATGAGCTAAAAGAAGCTGTAAGATTTACAACTCATACACCAGAAGCTGCAGGAAATGAGATACACAATATTAATCTTCTAAAAAAGATGGGCTTTTTTAATGGACACGGTTTAGAAACTGTAAAAGAGCTTACAGGTATAGATGAAGATGATTTTAGTTTAACAGTAGGGGCATTAAGAGTTGTAAAAATAGCAAATGGTGTATCAAAAATGCATGCAGATGTTGCAACTGATATGTGGAAAGATTATGGAGATATTTGTGATATTATACCTATAACAAATTCACAAAATAAAAGATTCTGGGCAGATAAACCTATGCTTAGAGCTCTTGATGAGCATGAAGATTATGAACTTATTGCTAGAAAAAAACACCTTAAAAGAAACCTATTTAATGAAATAGCAAATCAAACAGGAAAGATGTTTGACCCTGAGATATTAACTATTGTTTGGGCTAGAAGATTTGCTGAATATAAAAGACCTGGACTTTTAAAATATGATTTTGATAGATTTGAGCAGATGATAACAAGAAGTGAAAAACCTATACAAATTATCTGGGCAGGTAAGCCATATCCACACGATACAAATGCAATAAATATTTTTAATGAACTTACATATATAGCAAAAAACTATAAAAATGTAGCTGTTCTTATAGGATATGAATTAAGTCTTTCAAATTTATTGAAAAAAGGTGCAGATATATGGTTAAACACTCCTAGAATTACAAGGGAAGCTAGTGGTACAAGTGGTATGAGTGCTGCTATGAATGCAGCTATTAACTTCTCAATAGCTGATGGTTGGCATCCTGAGTTTTGTAAAGAGGGGCAAAATGGATTTACTATATTAGGTGCTAATGCATCACTACCTATAGATGAACAAGATAAAAATGATAATAAATCTATGATGGATAGACTTGAAGATGATATTATACCAACTTACTATAATGATAGTAAAAAATGGACTCAATTGATGAAAAACTCTATGAATGATGTTCTTCACGAGTTTGATTCAGGTTCTATGGCTCATAAATATTATGAAAAAATGTATAAGTACTAAAAGGGGATATTGAAATGTTATCAAATATAGAATTTATGCAAAGTGTAAAATCACTAAAAAATATAGATATAGAAGATAAAAGAGTTTTAATAAGGGTTGATTTTAATGTTCCTATGGATAAACAACATAATATAACAGATGATAATCGTATAAAAGAAGCACTACATACTATAAATTATTGTATCGACCATAATGCAAAACAAATAGTGTTAGTAACACATCTAGGTAAACCAAAAGGTTACGATGAAAATCTATCTTTAAAACATATTATTAAAAGAGTTGAGAGATTAATTGATAAAAATATCACACTTATTGATAATTTTATAAAAGATAATAGTGCTATAAAATCTTCAAAAGATGGTGATATATTTTTACTTGAAAATATTAGATTTTTTGAAGGGGAAACTTCAAATGAT
>JAYELQ010000313.1:0-5160 GCA_034717655.1 Campylobacterota bacterium | reverse complement strand
TATGTTAAAATGTTTTTTAAATAAAAAGGAGATTATAATGAATAAAATTATTGATTTTAATGGTGAATTAAAACAAAGTCACATAGGTATATTTATGCAAGATATTGAAAATAATATATCAAATATGACGATTATGGCAAATATATCTACAATAGTTATAGAGATAGCACAAAATATTATGAATTACTCTAAAACAATAGAACCATCAAATAGAAATATAAAACCAGATGGTTCAATCTCTGTTGAAAAAGATATTAATGGTATCTATTTCATTACAGGAACAAATATAGTTTCTATTGAAGATAAAATAAAAATAGAACCAAAACTTCTTGAGATACAATCTTTGGATAAAGCTGGTATTAAAAAAAGATATAAAGAGCTAAGAAGAAGTGGTAAAAATACACACTCCAAAGGTGGTGGTGTAGGAACTTATGAGATAGCTAAAATATCTGATAATGTTGACTATTTTTTTGAAAATATCAATGATGATAAATACTACTATACTATAAAAGTAAAAATAAACCCAAAGAAAAAAGAGATAAATAGTAAAAAAACTATTTTAATAGTTGATGACTCTGTATCTACATCAAATAAACTAAAAACTATTTTTGAAGAGAAGTCTTATCTTGTAATAGAGGTTTCATCAACAGAAGAAGCATTAGATATAATAGATGAGAAATCTATTGACTTAATGTTATTAAATGATATATTTCCAAATTCAAATGGTATAGAGTTTTTAAAAGATAACCATAATCATATAATTAATTTATTAAAAATACCAATTTTTATTACAAGTGAAAATATAACTCCAACTATTATAAAAGAGTCTTTACAATATGGAGCTAAAGATATATTGAGAAAACCTTATATTATTGAAGAGTTAGTTATTAAAGTTGATATGTGGATAGATTCAAAATCAAAAGAGTTAGAAAACAAAGCAAAACTTAAAATTTTAAATGAGTACAAAGATGCAGTTGATGAAAGTGCAATTGTGACTAAAACAGATTTAAAAGGTTTTATAACTTATGTAAATGACCAATTTTGTAATATATCAGGGTATAGTAGAGATGAATTATTAGGGGTAAATCACCATATCATAAGAGACCCAGAAACAGATAAGCAAGTATATAAAGATATGTGGCATACTATTAGAGAACTAAAAAAACCATGGAGTGGTGAAATAAAAAACAGAAGAAAAGATGGCTCAGCTTATTGGGTTAAATCATTTATAAAACCTATTTTAGATATAGATAATAATATAATTGAATATATAGCTATAAGAGTAGATATTACTCAAATAAGAGAGATTACAACATCTTAATCTACTAATATATTAATTTTGTTAGTTAATTTTATTTTAAAACTTTTTCTATGTATATCACAAAGTCCATATTTTAGTATAGCTTCTTTGTGAGCTTTTGTTCCATACCCTTTATGTTTTTCAAAACTATAATTAGGATATTTATTTGATACCTCAACCATATATCTATCTCTGCTTACTTTTGCTAACACTGAAGCTGCACTTACTTGAGGTATTGCAGCATCTGCTTTTATTAAAGATTTTAAGTTATCTATACCAAAAGTGGTATTTCCATCAAAAAGGTAATTATTAGCTTTAATATTATCCATTATCTCTATAAGTCCATTTTGTAGAGATTTGCTAAGACCTATTTTATCTATAGTACTATTATCTATAAAAACAATATGATATATACTATTTTCTTTTATAATATCAAAAAGCTTTTCCCTTTTTTTTTCGGTTAATTTTTTAGAATCATTTAGTCCATCTATATTATTTGTTAATAATACCCCTGCCATAACTAATGGACCTGCAAAAGGACCTCTACCTGCTTCATCTATTCCACATAAGTTTTCTAAACTATCACTCATCTTCATCTCCTAAAACCCAATCATAAAACTTCACTACATCAACAACAATATCATCTATATAAAATGTAGTTTCATCATTACTAACTGTTATTATTATAATCTTTTCTATATAAATTTTCTCTATTACAGATAATATTTTTTTTGATACAGAACCTATAAGTAAATTGTTAAAAAAAGGTATAGTTAATATAATAGTTTTTTTATTTGATATATAAAAATCTATATTATCCAAATAAAATATATTATTTTTATCATCTTCATTATATAACTCTAAATAAACCATATTTTTAAATAAATTATTAAAATTCTTATTATAAGATATTATATCAAGTAAAGCATAATTAAATATAAAAATCTTTTTTACAGCTTTAGGTTGCTTATATTTCTCACAAAAATATATTATACGATTATTTTTATAATTTTCACAAACTCTATAAAACTTATCTTTTGATATTTTTTGCTTCTTTTTCATAAAGTTATATAATTGAAGTAATGATTTCTTTTCCCCTGATGATTTAATAAGGAGTAAAAGTATATTTAGTTCTGTTTTATCTTCACAATAAAGCTTACAAATTTCATAATTTCTTTTAGGTTTTTTATATTCAGAATAATCTATAATCTCTGGAAAATTACCAAACTTTAGAAAGCTATTAAAACTATTTGAGATATTTTGATGTTTGATATCAAACAATAAAAACTCTTCAAAATCTAAAGGCTCTAAATAGATAGTTTTAAAATCATCTAAAACTATCTCTTTTTTTGTAGTGATAATAATATCTTCAATATTAGGCAAATCTATATCAAAATTAAAATTTTCAAATACAACTATATCTATACTATTTTCATCTATAAAAGATAGTAGATATTTTTCTATCTCATCTATACTGTTTCTATAATCATCAAAATCTATATATAAAAACTTATCCTTATCAAATTTTGATAAATAATCATATATAAGATAGCTTTTACCAGACTTTGGTGGACCTTTTATAATTGTTTTTCTACTTTGTATTGATATTTTTCTCTCTAAAAAATTTATTTTATTTGAGTAGTTATCATAAATTTGTTCTATTATATTCATAGCAATATTATATCTAAATATAAGCTATTTTTGATAGAATACAAAAAAATAAACAATTTAGGAAAAACAATGGCATTATATACATGTGGACACAAAATACCAGATAGTGATTCAATCATATCAGCAATAGCATTAAGTTATTTAAAAAATCAATTAGGGATAGAAACAATAGCAGTAAGACAAGGTGATATAAATCCTGAAAGTCAATATATCTTAGATAAATTTAATCTTGAAGCTCCAGAATTAAAAACAAGTTTTGCAGGTTGTGATGTTTTTTTAACAGACCACAACAACTACACAGAAGCACCAGATGATATAGATGAAGCTAACCTTATAGGTATTGTTGACCATCATAAATTAGGTGGATTAAAAACTTCATCTCCATTAGATTGTTGGATTAGAGCAGTTGGTTGTACAAATACTATTATAAAAGAGATGTTTGATTATTATGAAGTTGAGATACCACAAAATATAGCAGGGGCTATGATGTGTGCTATTTTAAGTGATACAGTTATATTCAAATCTCCAACTTGTACAAAAACAGATACTAAAATAACAAAAGAGTTAGCACAAATAGCACAAATAGAAGATTTTAAAGCTATAGGTTTAGAGATGTTTAAAGTAAAATCTCAAGTTGAAGGTGTAAGTGCTAGAGAGTTAGTATTAAGAGATTATAAAGAGTTTGATATGAATGGTTCTTTAGTTGGTGTTGGTCAACTAGAGGTTGTAGATTTATCAATATTTGATAATATAAAAGATGAACTTCAAAAAGATATAGAGAAACTAAAGCAAGAGAAAGGTTTAGATACAATTCTTTTACTTTTAACAGATATTATAGCTATAGGTAGTGAGATACTTGTATCATCTTCTAATAATCAAAGAGTAGAAACAGCTTTTCAAACAGAATTAAAAGATAATAAATTTTGGCTTCAAGGTTGCCTTAGTAGAAAAAAACAAATTATCCCAGTTTTAGAACCTAGTTTTAAATAACTTAATATATAAAGCAAGTGATATTAATATCCACTTGCTTAAAATTATATTATTTTACTATTCTAGCTGTTGCTCTTCTATTTAAATCCCTATTTTCTGGTGTATCGTTTGAAGCTATTGGATTAGCTTCACCGTGACCTACAGTATCTATTCTATGAGCCTCTATACCCATTGATATAAATTTTAATTTTGTACTCTCTGCTCTACTTTTAGATAATTGAAGATTATATGCTTCTGTACCTTTTGAGTCTGTATATGCTTCTAATATAACTTTTGCATCTTTATTAGCTTTTAGATACTCTACATATTTATTAATTTGTCCCATATCACTATCTTTTATTTTTGTACTATACATCTCAAATATTATATTTAAATTAGTTGGAACTATTAGCTTCTTTTTAATCTCACAACCATCTTCATCTACTTTTGTATTTACTATTGTATTTGGACACTTATCTTTAGAATCTAAAACTCCATCTTTATCACTATCTATCTCTTTTGGTATCTCTTTGATAACTATAGGTTTTACCTCAACTTTAGGCTTTTCAACTTTTTTAGGTGGTACAACTACAACAGGCTTTTTCTCAATCTCTTTTTTAGCAACTTCACCAAAAGAGAATGATAAACCAGCTGTATAAAGCATATGTTTCATACCATCAAATCTTATAAGATGTCTAGCATCTAATTTTAAACCAACTGTATCATTAAAAGAGTATTTAACCCCTGCACCATAATTAAAGAAAATACCATTATCATCTAAAGATACAGTATCTTCGTACCCTAAACCAATAAGTGCATATAGTTTAGTTTTTGTAACTATATCATACTCTTTGATTTTATTAATAAAAACTCTATTTATATCACTCTCTTCATTTGCTCCAATATTTTGAGATGATAAAAGTAACCCTATCTCTGTTTGGTCAAATTTACAATCTTCACCATCTCTAATACCTATTGTTACACCAGCTGCATTATGATTTTTAAATCCCTTATGCTCTTTTGTATCTATATGAGTTACTATTGGTGTTATCTCATATTTATTATCATTTGCAAACAATATAGTAGATGCAACTATTGTTGATAATATTATTTTTTTCATTTTATCCCTTTTGATTTATAAATTATTTTAATATATTATTTTAACATTAATAGTATAATATATAGTTTTATCTACTCACCCAAACACCACTAAACTTAGT
>JAYELQ010000312.1:1405-5162 GCA_034717655.1 Campylobacterota bacterium | reverse complement strand
ATAAATAGGTAGGTAAAACAATTATGCAATATTCAAAAAACTTTTATCAAATAAAATCAAATGATATTATATTTGAAGCTATCAAAAAAGAGATTGATACAATAGGTTATTATAATCTACCATTACATAATTCAAACTCTACAATTATAAGTGAGATAAATTCAAAACTTACATATTATGCAAATAAAAATAATATAAAAACTTTTGAGATACCAAAAAATGTGGGTGGTAGATTTTCTTTTAAAAGGGGCAAGGGATATAAGGGATGATTTTTTTTCAAAAGGTGAAAGTTATGAGCCTATTATGGAAAAAGCTAGATTTTTAGTTGAAAATAAAAATAGATTTAATATAAATATAATTTTCTCTTACTCTACATCTCTTGAAGCATTTAATAAATGGTATATACAGTTATGGGGGGAGAGTTTAGGGAAACGAAATATAAATAATACAAAACAATCACATACACCAATAGGTTTAATAGGACCTGTTGACCAACATAGCTTTTTACAACTTATAGTTGATGGGAAAAGGGATAAAACAGTTACATTTATAAAAATAAATGATTTTCAAGATGATACAAAAATACCAAAAAATAGATTAGATGGTTTTGAGGAGTTAGATTATATTGATGATTTAAGCTTTTCAGAACTTATAGAAAATCAAGCAAATTCTACTATAGAAGCTATTGAAAATCTTCAAGATATCCCTTGTGATGTTATAACTATAGATAAAGTAGATGAATATAATATAGCTAAACTTATGTTTAACTATCAACTACTTACATCAATAATAGGAAAATTTGTACAAATTAACACTTATGACCAACCGGGGGTTGAAAATGGTAAGATTATATTAAAAGAGAAACTAAAAAATAAAAATATAAGTAATAGTGAATAATTACTTATATTTTAAAAAATATCTCCTGCACAACAAACTTTTTTTCTAATTGAGATTTTAAATCAAACTCTTTAGGTAAAGAAGTTGTTTCATAACAGATAATAATATTATCATAATCATTATCTATTACATTATAAAGAAAATTATCTATATTTTCAAAATAGTTATCTACAAACTCTATTTTTGAAGTTATCTCTCCATCTATATTTATAGGGCTTCTCGTTGTTGCTTGAAAATAGCAATCAATCCCATTATCTTCTATATATTGAGATAATAGATAAGGTATATACATAAACTCAGCAGTTCCTAAAACCAAAACTTTTTTATCTTTTAATTTATCTAAATCTATATATTTAGATATATCTATATCTGATTTTTTAACCCCATATTTACCAAAATTATAAGGGATAACTTCATCAAGATTTTTTATCTCACTATGGTGTGGTTCTGATTTTATTTTTATATCTACTTTTTTATCATTTCGCTCAAATGAAAAACCACCTTTATATAATGATAAACATTTAAAACTATCATATTTTTTAGAAGTCCAATCAAGAATGGTTACTACATAATAATCTTTTATATCAAGAAATATCTTTTTTAATTCTTTTATAAGATTATTTGCAGTGTTACCTGTAGATATCTCATCATCTACAAGTATAATTCTTGTAATATCTTTTAACATTAATCTTAAATCTTTATCTATTGGTTCATAAAATATATGACTAGGTGCATGGGAATGCTCCTCTTGAAAAGATAATAATACTTTGTTTGATGTTTGAAATCTTGAAGAGTGTATATAAAAACTATTTTTAGAGTTATATTGTTCAAAAACCCCTTGACCCAAAGCTGTAGCAGCTTCAGCAAAACCTATAAAAAGTGTAGGTTCATCTGAAGTTGGTATAAGAGAAGCTAACTCTTTGTAAGTTTCCAAAGCTTTAGATGGCTTTACTGCCATATGTTTACCTGTTACTTTACTTACAAAAAAAAAACCTCTTTTTTTATTTATTCTTGAACCAAAAGATACTAGATTATCTAATATCTTATTTGGTTCAACTTTTAGTGTACCTGTTTTTAACTCAATCGTTTTCAATCTTATTCTCTTTAGTCTCTTCTATTTTAGACTCTTTTTCTGACTCAATAGTTTCTGCTTTATTTGCTTTTATTGAATGCCAAGTAGAGATACCTATAAATGTAATACCAATAGTTCCAACTATCACTTCATTGATATGTCCAAATATTTTATAATACATAACTAAAGATAATGCTAAAATAGCATAACTTGCACCGTGTTCTAAATATCTAAACTCTGAAAGTGTTTTTTGCTCTACAAAATAAAGTGTCAAACTTCTTACAAACATAGCCCCAATACCCAAACCTATCATAATAATAAATATATCACTAGTTAAAGCAAAAGCACCAATAACACCATCAAAACTAAATGATGCATCAAGAACCTCTAAATATAAAAACCCCATAACACCACTTCTTACACCATTAGTACTCATTAGAGTATCTAAAGAAGCGATAACAGAATGTAACAATATCCCACCAAAATATGCTAAAGCGATACTAGCATCTTCTGTTAAATAAGTTAAAAGTAAACCCAAAGATATAGCTATCATAAGTTCTATATTATTTACTTCATTTAATTTATCTAAAGTTTTACTTTTTTCTATAATATTTATCCACTTATGCTCTCTATCCTCTTCAAAAAGGAAATCAAGAAATACCATTAATAAAAATGAACTACCAAAAGCATAAATCACTTTTTCTACACTTGATAAAACTTCGTGATATTTAGTAGGGTCATCAACAGCTACATTAAATGTCTCAAATATACCCATACCACTAGCAACAGACACAATAACAATAGGAAATACAAACCTCATTCCAAATACAGCTATAGGGATACCATAAGTTATAAATCTTTGTTGCCATTTAGGCTCCATAGTGTCTAAAACTTTTGCATTTACAACAGCATTATCAAAAGATAAAGATATCTCTAATATTGATAATAAAGCTGTAATATAAAGAGCATAAAATCCACCTAAATAATATGCTATAGCTAAACCTATAACAGTTACTATTATAGAACTTCTAAATTGTTTCATTATTTTCCTTTTATTTTTCTAATTTTAAAATCTCTACAAAAATACCTAAAATTTTTTCTAAATCTCGTGGTAATAAATAAATCTCCAAATCAGATAAAAACTCTTTTTTTTCTCTATTTAAAATAACGAATTTCCATTGAATACCTGTAGATATTACACCATAAATAAAGTTGGTATTAATATTATCTTCTTCAAATATTTTATCTAATGCTATCATCTCTACAGCTAATTGCTTATAACCATTTTCCATATTGTCATTTTTAGCTTCTATTATTAAAAAATTTTCTGTTGTAGATAATAGATAATCTAATTTACCTTTTAGAAGGTTATTAAATATAATTGTTTTCTCTGTTAGTAGTTTTAATGTTTTAAAATTTTGTATTAATTTTACTAAAAGGGGAGCTATTAAAAACTCCCTTTTAGCAGTTTCACTATTTAATGGTATTCTTTTTCTAATATCTAAAATATATTCTTTTAAATCTTGAACATCTTCAAAATCTCTGATATCTTTAAAAATATTATTTTCTATAAGATGAGAATAGTTAAAAAAACCTATAATATTCTCAAATTCATCATTTAAACTAAAGTAATCAGAAAAAGTATAAGATTTATCTTTATTGATTAATTTGGTTTTAAATGTCATCTATTGAATAGCCATTAAAATCTTTTCTTTCATTTCAGTTTCTAATGGGTCTATATCTCCATCTGATTCTGATACAATATTAATTAAAGCTTCAATCATAGGT
>JAYELQ010000312.1:0-1305 GCA_034717655.1 Campylobacterota bacterium | reverse complement strand
GATTAATTTGGTTTTAAATGTCATCTATTGAATAGCCATTAAAATCTTTTCTTTCATTTCAGTTTCTAATGGGTCTATATCTCCATCTGATTCTGATACAATATTAATTAAAGCTTCAATCATAGGTGGGTACTCTGGATATGGTTTTAATTTACCAATTTCAGATAAAAGTTTAGCCACTTCAATTTGCCACTTTGTATTGTTATCTATAACTTTTTCTAAAGTTTCAATATGTAACTCATATAAAGCTACAGCATCTTGAGTCATATCTAAATCAGATATCTCATCTATCTCATTAATTAAATCTAAACAACTTGTAACTTCACTTGTTTCAGCTTTTTTATCAGCCATTGTAATTAAAGCTAAACTAATAACAACACCATTTACAAATTTTTTCTCTTTTGAAAAAGTTTCTGGTGTATATTGTCTAAATTTTTGTGCTGCATCGCTACATAACTCACTTGTTCTACTTTTGATTTTATTCCAATCTAACATTTTATTCACCTTTTGATTTTATTTTATATAGTTAAGAATATAGTTAAGTTGATAAAAAATTACACTCTTAACTATATTAAAATAGCTACTAAAAATTTAGTAGCTATTTTTGTTTTATTATAAAAACTTATTTTTTACACTCTCTAGTGTTTGTTCTAGTTTTTTATCTGTTGTAGGCTCACCTATAGCTGAGAATTTCCATTCACCATTTCTTCTATATAGTTTACCTAAAATCATAGAAACGTGTCCTGAGAATTTAGAATCACTTGCTATATCAAATTTTGCAACAACACTACTTACACTAGAAGGGGTACCCTCATAAAGTCTAATAGATGCAAAAGGGATAGTAGCAAAATCATCACCCTCATAAGAGTTAAGAACAAATACTATTTGCTCTACATTTGATGATATTTGAGATAAATTAATAGATATAACTTCATTATCTAATCCATCATCACCATCAACATCACCTGTTCTATCATCACCTGAGTGTTTTATACCACTATCTTCTAATCTTCCAAAATAAACAATATTTGCAAGGTTTTTATTGGCATCAAATAAACCAATTGATAAATCTAAATCAACCGCTTTCTTTTTATCTCCACCAAAAAAACCTTTTGTAGCTATAGCACCCCAGTTAGCACCAACACAAAAGTTATTTAGTTTACTACCATCAGATTTCTCTAATGATATTTTTTGACCTTTAACTAAGCTTACAGCCATAGTTATGCACCAACTCCGTAAGTATCACAAAAACCTTTTAGTCCACTATTAAATCCAGAACCTTCAGCTTTAAATCTCCACTCACCA
>JAYELQ010000311.1:0-5178 GCA_034717655.1 Campylobacterota bacterium | reverse complement strand
CTTCTCCTTCATATGAATTATCTATTTTTATTAATTGTATAATTTGATATTCTAATATTTCATTAGAAATATTAATTTGTTTTTTTAATTGATTTCTAAAATCAATTTCAATATTATTTATGTTATTGAGATTGTTTAGTTTTCTTAAAACCTTTTTACCATTTAAAAGATAATTTATTAGTTTTGCTTTTTCTTTTATAGAAAATTCATCATCTTCAATATATATCAACCCATCTAGTTTATGTTTGTCATTACCTGACCAATTTAAATAAATATTTTCTTTTTCAATATAATCTAACATTAACTTTTCTCTCTCTTCTAATAAAATTTTTGTACCTTTAAGTGCAATTAATGTTATTATATTTGTAAGTATTTCTTTATTATTAAAATCATTCTTTGGTTTTATATATTTAAATCTTTTAAATTCATCTTCTATATCACTTTTAGAAATTTTACATAAAATAGAATCTTCCCAACCATTTTGATAAACTACTGCTACACCTTGTTCTAGCTTTGGTATTTCATCTATCTGTTCATCTGTTAATGTCGCTGACTTTCCTATATCATTTCTATCCTCTAATTCAGATAACCTCATAATAATTTTTGTATTTGTATTTCTTATTGCAGATATATCTAACATATTTGGAGATTGATCAACTATAATAAAACCTTCTCCGTAGGTTCTCATCTCTGCTATAGAATTAGATAACATCTCTACGGCTTTCCCTTTTATATTTCCAGATTCAGATGAAGTTTCTTTTGATGTTTTAGGTAACAAATGATGAGCTTCTTCTAAAACAGTTATATGCTTTAAATTTTCATTCATTTTTCCTGTTGCCATACGATATTGATTTAATTTTAAAAGCAATATTCCCATTATTAATGATTTCGTTTCGGATGAACCAACTCTACTTATATCTATTATTACATTTTCATAAAATAGTTTTTTGTCTTCTAATTCATCTTTATCAAATATTTTACCAACTAAACCTTTAGTAAGTGAATCTATTCTAGTGGATAAAGCTCCTTTGTAATCTGATTTTGTATTATCAGAATATGCTGAATTTTCCAAGATATACTCTAGTGAATTAAGAACATCATCAAATGATGGATATATCTTATCTTTATTGACTGAGTCTTCCAAGTCCCAACCACAATCTTCATAGGAATTTAAAATGGCATCTTTTAAAACAGCAGGCATAGCAGCATACATAGGCCAACAAGCATTAAATATCTCTACAAGTCTATCTATATGTTCAAGTATATGTATCTCATCATATGAAAAACTAAAGGGGTTTATTTTTAATAAAGGTGTATGTTTATTATTTGTACCATATACTGATACATCTTTTTCATTCCCAAAGATATGTTTATATTCCCCTTTTGTTGGTTCTATAACTAAAAATTTTATATCATTATCTCTTAACTCATCTATAAGTTTATATGTTGTAGTTGATTTTCCACTTCCTGTAGCACCAGTTACTAGTGTGTGCATAGAAAAATCTTTTATAGGTAGATTAACATCATGACTTGAACTTTTTCCTAAATGATAAATATTTCCTATATTTATAGATTCTTTATCATTTTGATTTCTTATTTCTCTCCCAAACTCTACACTCTCTTTTACTAGAAGTCCATGAAGTGATTTTTTAGGAAGATTCATAGCTATTGCTAACTCTTTACTGTTTATCATAGAAGTTATAGATATTTCTTCTTCATCAATATTAAATTTTGGATGCTCAAAATTTGCTAAATACTTACATACTGTTTTAGAATTTTCACTATCAAAAGGTATAACATAAGAACTACCAAGATAAGATTCATCTCCTCGTATCAAAGAGTTATATATATTTGCAGCCGTGTTTGATGTAGATATATCATCAGATATAAAATAAGCAGCAAAATCATACATACCGTAGTTTTTGGAATGATTTATTCTATCTAATTGCATATCTATTGCATCTATTTTATTTTTTATAAATTTATCTTCATGTTTTATACTAGACTGAAATGATTCACCTTCTGTATGATTTAAATTTACTCCATAAGTATTACTTTTAGTACTACCTATGGATTTTGTTTTTCCATTTGATTCATTTGATGTACTAGAATTACTGATATTTTCAGAATCAAACCATTTACTACCTTTTTTATCAACTAAAGAAATTCCACTAGCTATAATTAAATTTACAAAAGGTCTCCCAAGAGATTGTGCCTTTTGAAGTCTTGATTGTTTTTGAAGAGATTTACTAGTAGTTGTTCCAGATGATAATGTTTTTGTAGTTGATTCATTTAATGTTTGTGAAAATGATTTAGATTCATTAGTTCCTTCTGACTTACTTATATTTAAACCAATTGATATATCTTTATTCATAAGTGGAAATAAACTACTATATAACTCTTCATAACCACCTTTTCTAGTCTCTATCATATTAGATATATTTTTAGCTAATAATATTGCCGTATAATCTTTATCTTGCATTGCTAATAAAAACTTTTCCATTCCTTGTACAAAATTTTCTTTTTTTTCATCTTTATCTTTAAGACTTGGAATTGCAGTACTCATTGTAATCGATTGACTCGATGATAAAGTATTTTCGATATCTTTAATATGACTACTATCACCTCTTATCTCTTTATAATCTGTTATTTTACATCCACTAAAATTTGCATCAAATACTTGACCTAAACTTTTATCTGCTAGTGCCACATCTTCAGTTGTTGATATTCCGATATAGAAATGTAAACTTTTATTTGTATTTTTGAATATATAGAAAAGATCACTATTTAAAGAATTTATAGTACTAAAAACAGTAGTTAGTTTATCAATGTTATTTTCATCTTTATCAAATACTATTTTAGAAACTTTTCTAATTCTAAAATTTGATATATCATACTTAAGAGGTAAATTAGTATCTACCAATGTCATACATGATACATCTATTTTTTCTCCAATAGAATAATTTATCATATTATCTTTTATCTCTAAGTTTTCTAATTGACTAAGTTGATTCTTCATTATTTTTGTATCTCTTTATATGTTATATTTATTTTTTTTATACCATTATTATTCTCTTCTTCTTTGTATCTTCCTATTCTTTTTAAAATATTTAGTTCTTTTTTAGTACCTATATAAATAATATTCATTATTTCAAGGGGAAGTAAATCGTCAACTTTATCTATAATTTGATAAGATAATTTAGTAAAATCTTTTTCATTTAATCCATTTTGATTTGTATATCTTCTATGTTTATATTTTATAACTATTTTATGATTATCATTAGTTTTATTATAAAAAACTACTATATCACTAAAATATGTACATCTATTAATGTTTTGTTGATAGATAGACTCATCTAAATCAAAATATATTAAAAGCTGTTTTAATATATTTTCTTTTTCCTTTGTTATAAAACCATTTGTAGTAGCTAAATCAAAACAATTACCGTAATAAACTTCTCGTTCTTTATCACTACATTTCTCAATAATATTGTTTTTTATTTGAATATTAAAGAAATTATCACAAAATGATTTACTTATATTTTTATTAAAATTTTCTTTTTTTATTGCTAAAGTATTAATTCTTTTCAAAAAACTATTAAGTTTATTTAATTCTGTAGTTTTTATTGTCATATCATTTTTAACTATACAACAATATATATCTGATATAATTTTTGAAAAGTTATCAATAACTTTTACTTTTCTTGTATCTGTTTTTATATTAGTTTTATTTTCTATTTTATTTTGATTAAAATTATATTTATATAATTCATTATTTTGTATTTCTACTTCTTTAATAAAATTAGTTTTAAGATATGTAAATTGTTCTTGTATAAATTCTTTATCTTCTTTTATATCATTCTTTTTATTTTGATGTTTTTCTTTATCTTTTTTTTCTTGTTCTAATTGTGTTTCAATATCTGTAATTGTTTTATCTACTAATTCATTTATTTTCTTTTTAGTTTCTTTTGCTGATTTCTTAATTTTAATATTAATTTCATCATCCATCATTTTTGAATAATTATCACTAGAATATTCTTTCCACTCTTCAGCAGCTACATCTCCAAATTCTGCTTTTTTAGCAAAAGTAAAAGGATTCATTGTTAATTTTATAGATTTATATATAGATATTTTAAAATCTGAATTATGTGTTACACTTATTTTTATATTATCTATTTTAATTTTATTTATATTTAATAGTATATTATATTTATCTTGATATTTTTTCTTTATTTCTTTAGTTTCAATTGATAATTTATTAATAATTTCATTTGTTTTACTATCATTAAATACCTTTTCCTTTAGCTTTTTTTCTATCTTTTTATTTGTTTGATCTACTAAAATTTTAAAACTATCTTTTGCTATATTTCTATAGTCATTTGTTTTTGTAGAGTCAATATGTTTTTTTAGTATCTCGGAAACTTCAAATTTATCATTTTGACTATAACTATACACAGCGTGTACATTTTTCATATAAGTTGCAAATGCATTTACCAAATCTTCATTTAATTTATCATAATCTTTTCTTTTTTCAGATTTACTTTTAAAGTCATTATTCATTGAGAATAAGAATTGTTTACCGTAAAACATACCATATAAATCAAGTTTTTTTGATTTAAAATATTTTTCTATATCTTCTAATGGTTTTTGAAAATCCCATTTGCCATCTTCTGCATTTTTATACCACTGTTTAATTTTGGCATTATTATTATAGTATTCCTCTGTTGTAATACCTGTTGTTTTAGTTTCACCTTCCCTATTTACACCATTAAAAATATCATCTTTTTCTTTTTTAGATTCTTCTGATAGTTTTTTATACTCTTCATCTACTATTCCATTTAACATAGATTCTAAATCTTTTTTTATTTCTTTTTTTGCTTTATTAAAATGTGTAATATTATGATTAGTAATAGTTATACTTTCATCTAACTTACCTAAACTATTGATAAAATTTTTATCAGTATCTTGAAATATCTGTTGAATGATTGCAAGTTTTTCTTTAATAAAAGAGGTTGTTGCTTCTTTTGTAGCAAATTCATACATCTCTTTTTTTATATTATCTAAATCATTTTCTGTTATATTATTTTTATTTAAGATATTATACTCATCAGAAGTTTTATTTAATTCTACTTTAGATGATATATATAAAATATGTTCATCTTTAATATTTACATTATC
>JAYELQ010000310.1:1447-5179 GCA_034717655.1 Campylobacterota bacterium | reverse complement strand
AGATATATTTTTACTATCTTCTATATTACCCAAGTATTTTATCATAAAATTACTACTAAGTTTATTTTTTATTGCTAAATTTATAATAGATTTAGTAATTGTTTCACCTGTATCATATTTTAATGTGTGATTAAAACATAACATTAACTTATTCTTTTTTAAACTTAATAGCTTTATCATTGCATATAAATCTGTTAATGCAGTTGGGTCTGTTGTTGTGATTGCTATTATATGGTCAGATACACTAAGAAACTCTTGAACATGCTCGTTAATACCTGCCCCTGTATCTATCAATAAAATATCATATTTATTTAAAGAAACTATATCTTCAACTATTCTTGAAAATACTAAACCATTATTTAAAGAAGCATAGTTGTGATGACTTTTACCTGCTAGTAAAGTTATATTTTTATATTTTGTTTTTAAACACACTTCATTTAAACTAGCTTTTGCTTCTAAATAATCAAAAAATGTCTTTTCTGGTTTTATATCAAATAAAACTTGTAAATTTGCCAAACCTATATCAGCGTCTAAAACTGCTATATTAAAACCATGTTGAGCTAATAAAAATGCACTATTTGCAGTTATAGTTGATTTACCAACACCACCTTTACCAGATGTTATAGCTACAACTTTAGTCTTAGAATTTGAATGTTTTCTTTCTGTTAATGAAACAAGCTTATTTGCTTGTGATGATATTTTGTCAAACACACTATTTCTTTATAACTTGTTTATTCAAAAAACATTCTATTATATAATCTGAATTTGCTTCTATTAAATCATCTGGTACATTTTGTCCAATAGAAAGATAACAAATTGACTTTTTTGTTTTATGAGTAAAAGAGATTAAATTACCAAAACTTATTGTTTCATCTAGTTTAGTAAAAACCAAATTATCGATATGTAATGCAGAATAACTATTATATATTTCATATAAATCAGTTGTTTTTACATTTGATGGCATAACTAGCATTTTTTCCATAGGTATATCCTTTAGATGCTGTTGATATTGATTAATAATTTCTATTTTATCTATATCGTATTGACTTCCACCTGCTGTATCTATTAAAATATAATGACAATCTTTTAATTTTTCTATAGATGAGTTTAAATCTTCAGGTCTTTTTACAATCTCTAAAGGTAATCTCATAATATTTGTATATGCCTTTAATTGTTCAATAGCCCCAACCCTAAAAGAATCAAGTGTTATAATACCTACTTTATAATTGATACCTAACTTATATGCATACCTAGCTGCTAACTTTGCAATTGTTGTTGTTTTACCTACACCTGTTGGACCTACAAACATCATTATTTTTCGTTGATGAGTTCTTAAAGGTATTTCGTGTTTAACTGCAATTATTCTTCTTAATATTAATTTAAAAAAATTATTAATTTTTTTAGGGTCTGTTTTCATAGACATTGGTAATTGTTCTATTGTTTTCTTTAAAATACTATATGTCATCTCTTGGTCAAACTCATTATCTTTAAATATATTATATATATCAATAAACTCAGGCGGTATACTTAAATCATAAAGTTGACTTTTAGGCTCCCATAATATTTTTTGTACATGCTCTAATGAATTTTGCATCTGTTCTATTTGAGTTTTAAAATCATAAAACTCTGTGCTATTTCCATAGTTATTATTGGAAGTTGGAGTTTTTGAGTGAACAATTTTTTCTGTTGGAATATCTTTATGTTTGTCATATTCCTCTTCTAAAGCAACAATAATTTCATACATATTATTACTATTAGGACCTTTTGTAGATATTTTTTTTGTAGATATTACTACAGCATCAGAACCACACTCTTTTTGTGCATTCTGTAAAGCTTGTGTTGGTGTTTCTCCAAGAAATGATAACATTTTCATAATCGACTTCCATCTTTATAAATTTTTTCTATTTTACCATTAGGTTTTCTTATTTTGACATATTGATTTGTTTCTTGTATAACTTTTCCAAAACTTTCTATCTCAAAAGAACCAAAGTCAAAATTAATTTTATTATTAGCTATTGTATATAAACTTTTTTTACATATTACTTTGTTTTTCTTTATATAATGCTTTGCTCTATATTTATTACTTTTTAATTTATTAATATCAGCATAATCTTTACATCTAATATTATAAATTAATTTATTTGTATCATTAACCTCTACTAAAATATATTTACTAGAATTAACTTCCTCTTTATAATTTATAGACTTTATAGATACAGGAACAAGTTGTGTATCTATAGAAAAAGAACTAGATATTAAACAAAGTAATAATATAATTTTATACTTTAACACTAAGCCATCACCTCTACTAATGCTCCACCATTAATCCTTGTAATATCATCTATTATATCTTTATACATCTCTTTTACTGGTAAAACAATTGCAGCTAATTTTCCATTCATTTTATAAAGCTTTCTTAATTCACTTTCTAAAGCATCAATACTATCTTTATAAATACTTATATCTTTTCCTGCATGAAACTCACTAGCAAGCTCTTCATTTAATTTTTGTTTATTTAAAGATAATTTTTCCATAATATCTAATTTTTTACTATTTCTTTCTAATAATTCATCATGTTTTGCTTTTTTTACATCATTGATGTCTAGTAATATATCTTGATATAACTCTTGTGATAACTGCATTAACTCTTCTATAGTATTATCTATCATAATTATTTCTCACTTAAAAATTTGTATAACATTTCACTTATACCTAAACTACCTGATGACTTCTGAGAGAGTGCATCTGTATATAAACCTTTGACAATATCCGAACCAACACCTGTCCCTGCAACATCAGATTCTTTTAATGATGTTTCAAGTAATTGTTTTGTAAAAAAAGCCTCAAAATCATTACAAACATTTTTTAATTCTTTATCTTCTTTATTAACAATACTATTAGTTAAATTACTTGTATTATCTGATTTTATGGTATTTATATCTAAAAAATTATTATTTATAGTCATGATATATCCTTTTATTATTCTATTCTATCAAAGAAATTTTCTTCTTTTGCCATTGAATTATTATTTTGTGTTGTTGCTACAAATCTTAGTTCAACCCTTCTATTTTCAAAAGAATCACTACTTATTGGTCTATATGAACCAAAAGCTGCTACTTTTAATGTAGAGGGGTCTATTCTATTTTTTATAAGCTCTTTTACAACAGATATTGAACGTAATGCCGATAAATCCCAAACATCTCTTGGGATATTTCTATTTTCAAAATATTCAGCAGATGTATAACCAATAACCTCTATATCAAATTCTTGATTCATAGTTCTTAAAACTCTAGCAACTTTTGTAATAAATCTTTTAGCTTTATTATTATTTAAATTATATTCACCTTTTTCAAATAATAAAGAAGATGGTATATCTAAAGTAAATTCATTATTACCTTTCATTGTTAAATCAACTCTTTGGTTTTCTTTATCACTTGTATCATTAAATTCTTGAGTCACTTCAGCAACTAATTGAGCAACATCTGCAGCTTCACTATTTTGTCCTAAATCATCTCCACTTCCAGCTTCACTACTATTAGCATGATTTTGAGATAAAGACTCTTTCTCAGCCTCTGCTGTATCTTCAGCACCTTCTAAAAAACCCATACTTCTTTTCATAAGTTCTATATACTCTTCAACTTTCTTTTTATCCATTGTTGCCATAGATAAAAGTAAAATAAAAAAACATAACAATAAAGACATTAAATCTCCAAATTGAACAAGCCAACCTGG
>JAYELQ010000310.1:0-1347 GCA_034717655.1 Campylobacterota bacterium | reverse complement strand
AATATAATAGCTAATGCAACAAGTCCCCAAACTCCAGCTAATCCACCTGCGGTTGTTTTATCCATAATATCTCATTTTAATTTATTTTTTCTTTACCGATATATTTGATTTTAACACCAAATTTACCATCAACTATAACAGCTTCACCTGCACCTATAACTACACCATTTACTAATATATCTAAAGGCTCACTTAACATTTGAGTAAGCTCAATTATTTCACCTATATCCCAACTAATAACATCTCTAAGTAAACAAACTTTTGTACCTAATCGAACACTAAGTCTCAATTTTATATCAAACAACAACCTAAGATTATCAACTGAATCTTCACCTAAAAGAGACGCTATTACAGAACCGTTTCCTGAATTAGCACTATTATTTTCTTCAACTACTTCTGTTTTATTTTGATTATTTGTATTATTCGATAAAGATTCAACAAAAGGTGATATACTATCGTCAAAATTTATAAAAATTGGTATATCTTCATCATTTATAGATATTGTTATTTTATAAAGATTATTATTGCCTGTTTGAGTATTACATTGAACTATCTTAGAATCAGTTAATGAGAATTTTGTATCTGATATATCTTGAAAACCTTGTGCATTTATGTTTGTAACTATACTTCCACATATAGTAGATACTATCTCTTTTACTGCATCAGCTATCTCATCATCTATGCTCTCTTTTAAGTCAGCAATACCACCTAACATTAAGTATTCAAATTTTGCCCCTGTAATAGTGGGTATAAAAAAATTCCATGTAGATTCTGTATTTGAGTATTCAAATTTAGATTCTACATTTATACATTGTTCTTCTGCAAAATTATCATTTTCTATTAAACTACTATCTGTTATTTTAGCACTTACAGATAATAGACTTTCTAAAGTATTGATTATTTCACTTTTAATTATATTTGATATATCAGATGCCAATTGCTTTTCCTAACTCTCTTTTAGATTTTCTTTTAATTTAAACATATATTCTGTTGGAAATTGATATTCGTTATTCCCTCTTTTAATTCTAATAAAAAAATCATCTGTTTCTTCATTATATCCAAATTTTACATTATCTAATATTATTTCATTTGATTTAATTTCTTTATTTTGTAAATTTCTATATTTTTCATCTGGATCTACTTTATCTTCTTTTTCTGCCTCTTGTACTTTTGATATTTTTGATATATAATCAACCTGTGCTTTTTCAATCATTTCTGGTCTTCCTAACAACATATTATATCCTTTCCTATAAAAGTTTTAGATATTGTATCATAATATTTATAAAGATTCTAAATAATCATCAAAATCTTTTAATTTAAAATCAATTAATTTACCTTTTAATTTAT
>JAYELQ010000309.1:0-5243 GCA_034717655.1 Campylobacterota bacterium | reverse complement strand
CTTTTACATCATTTCCATAACTTGCCATTTTTACAACTGTTTCAGTATTGTTAGAAATATTACTTGTGATTTGCTCTAAAGCAGCTGCTGTTTCTTCTAGTGAAGCGGCTGCTTCATTTGATGCTGTGTTTAGACTATCTACATTTGATAAAAGTACATCTGAGCTACTTTGTAGAGTTAATCCATTTTGTTTATTGTCTATTAGCATAGTAGTAATTGATTCTTTTAATTTATTAACATCTAAAATCAAATGGTCAAATACTCCATTTCTTTCAACATCATCTAGCTTTAACTCTTCACGATAATCATAATTAACATACTTTTCTAGTGTAGAGTTTATGATTATAAATCTATCTTTTAAGCTTTGTAGTCCATGATTAATAGTATCTCTTAATTCAATTAATGCAGGATTAGAAGTATTAGCCTCTATATGCTGAGAGAACCAACCTTTTTCAACTCTATTCATAACAGATTGCACATCTTCTATAAATCTTTCATCTTCTTTAATGCCTTTTTCTATTCCATCTAAATATTCATTTATATTTATAGAAATTACACCTATCTCATCTTTGTTTGCTACATCTATTCTACTTGAAGATGAACCTGTATTTTTTAGATTTAATGTAGCATCTTCTAGTTTTTTAAGATTATTAATAGTATTTCTATTAACAACTATTAATATTCCAAACATAATACTTAATACAATAGCAATAACAATCAACTCTGTATTAACAATAACAACTAACTCTTTATTGTGTGTAGTTATATGATGTTCTTTATCTACTAAATATTTATTATATGTTTCCAAAGCTGAGATAACTTTTTTAAATTCATTAGGAGCAGTTTTAGTTATATCATGAGATAATTGTTCACTCATTGGATTTTCTTTAAAATCTTTTGCTATGGTATGAATTTTAATGTGAGATACTTCCATTGTTTCAAATTTATCTTTTAAATCTTGAGATAATATATTGTATTCATTGGTTTTTTTAAATGGATAATACCATTTTCCTAGGATACACAATCTAGCATCTGTACCACCACCAAATGTTTCTTTATTTACCATTGCACGAGATAATTCACCCATAAATCTTTCATGGATTGTTATTATTTTTTGATTATGAGCTATCTCTTGCCCAATTTCTTCTACCTTTATAGATGAATCACTTAATTCCCCTACAGAAGATATAGATATATATAGCATTGCTACTATACCAATTCCCATAGCTATTAAGCTATATGTAATTTTATTTTTGATTGACATATTTTGAAACATTTTATACTCCGCATTTGATTAGGTTTATATATTTTATCATTACTTAAAACTATAATTAATATAATATATAAATAATTTTAAGAATTATACAATCCCCCCCCCTTAAACATTCTTAAAAATAGTTAGTTTTAAAAAATGATTAGTAAGTTAAGGTTTATAACAACTTCAATTAGCATTAAATATAAAGCAAAATAAGTTATAATCTTATTTAGTAAAAGTTCCTCACTCCATCTCTAAACTCATCAAAAACATATCTTCCCCATCTAAGATATCTAATTCTACACTTTGACAGTTAGGACAACTATATTCATTTTTTGTTAAAGTTGATTCTTTATCACATTTATGGCACTTTATGACTATGGGTTGAATATTTACTATAAACTCTGCATATTCACATATAGTTTCCAATTTAAATGTATCAAAAGCTGTTTTAAGTAATTCAGGTTCAACACCACTCATAACACCTATTTTTACAATAACTTTAGTTACTTTTGTAGCATCATTTGCTTTTGCATTATCTTCACAACTACTTATAAGAGATTGAACTATAGAATATTCGTGCATTAACAAATCCTTGGGAGTAATTCACCAGATGGTGACTCTAAAAATCTTTTCGTTCCATAACTACTATTTAATATAACTTTATTTTTATTTGAATTTGTTACTTTACCTATAACTGAAGCATTTTTATTAAATGATTTTAATATACCTAAAGCTTTTTGCTCATCATCTTTTTTGATTGCTAATAAAAAAGTACCCTCATTTGCTAAAGTGGTAGCTTCAAACCCTAACATCTCACATACACCATTTACCTCATCACATATTGGTAAACTCTCTTCATCAACTTCTATACAAATATCTGATTGTTTTGTCCACTCATTTAAAACAGCACTCACGCCACCTCTTGTAGCATCTCTTAAAGCTGTTATATTTATATTTTCATCTATTAAAGCTTTTACTATAGGGTATAAAGATAAACAATCACTTTCTAAATCACTACTCATATCAATACCCTCTCGTTCTGTAAATATAGTCGCTCCGTGACAACCTATATCACGACTTACAAGTATAGTATCATCTAAAGATATATTATTTGAGCTAATATTTGGCTTTAATATCTTCCCTATCCCTGTTGTATTTATAATAATTTTATCAATTGTACCTTTTGGCATAACTTTTGTATCACCACTTACTACTATTGCTTTATTTATTAAAAGTTCTTTTTTCATAGATGATATAATCTTTTCTAATTCATCTATACTAAACCCCTCCTCTATTATCACACTACAAGTTAAATATTTCGGTTTTGCACCCATCATAGCTAAATCATTACAAGTACCACAAACTGCTAATTTACCTATATCAGCCCCAGCAAAAAAAAGTGGACTTACTGTAAAACTATCTGTAGAGAAAGCTAATTTACCATTTTCAATAATAGCAGCATCTTCACTTTTATTTAAGATATCATTATCAAAAGCTTTATAAAATACTTTTGATATAAGCTCATTATTCTCTTGCCCACCATTTCCCATAGCTAAAGTTACTGTTTTATTCATAATATATCTCCAAATTTATAATAAGCAGCACAAGCACCTTCACTGCTAACCATACAACTCCCCATTGGATTTGATGGTGTACAAGATGTTCTGAAAACCTTACAATCTTTTGGATTAGCTTTACCTTTTAGAATATCTCCACATATACAAAACTTATGGTCATCTATCTCATTTTTTGGTAATATCTCATCATATATAACCTCAGCATCATACTTTTTATATTCATCTTTTAATTTTAAGGCACTATTTTTAATATCCCCTATACCTCTCCATCTAAAGTGTTCTCTTTTTGTAAAAAATTTATTATTTAATTTTTGAGCAACTAGGTTTCCATTTTTATTAACACTTCTACTATATTCCACTTCAACTTTAGATATACCTTTATTAATTTGTTTAATTATCATTAAAACTGATTGCATAATATCAACAGGTTCAAACCCACCTACAACTACAGGTTTATTATATTTTTGTGCAAACTCATCATATATTTTACTCCCACTTATTACACTTACATGAGATGGTCCAATAAAAGCATCTATAGTATTTGTAATATCATCTAAGATTACTTTCATAGCTTCGGGTACTGTTATATGATTTATATGAAAAAGTATATTTTTTATATCTTTATTTAGTACTTGATTTATAAGAGCAGATGTCATAGGGGTAGTGGTTTCAAAACCAATTGCAAAAAATATAATTGTTTTATCTTTATTATCAGAAGCTATTTTTATACAATCAAGTGGAGAATATACAAATCGAACATCAGCCCCATTAGCTCGTGCATCTTGTAAACTACCATCACTTCCGGGTACTTTTATCATATCCCCTAAAGTTACAACTATAACATTATCAAGCATACTTAAAATATAAGCATGGTCTATTCTCTCTTTTGGCATAACACATACAGGACACCCAGGACCGTGGATAAAGTTGATATTATCTGGCATAAGTTGCTTTAATCCATATCTCATAATACTATGGGTATGTCCTCCACAAACTTCCATAATATTTATAGTTTTATTTAATCTTTTAGACTCTTTTTCTATACTATTAGCCAAAGCTTTTATGGTATTAGCATCTCTAAAGTCATCATAAAGATTTTTTAGTTCTAATCCCATTAAGTAGCTCTATTTAAACAGTTATCATCATCTAATATAGTTTTTTCCATATCCTCTTTATCCATAGCTTCAAGTATCTCTTTGTAAGTATCCAAAGAAGCTAAGGCATCTTCTTCATCAATCTTATTCATAATAAAACCAATATGAAGTAAAACATAATCCCCTATAGATATACTATTCTCTTCCATAAGGTCTAAACTAGCATCTCTATTAACACCCATAGTATCAACTGTAGCTATATTGTTTTCTTTATCTATTTTTATAACTTTAGATGGTATTGATAAACACATATTTCTCCTTTATCTCATCTGTTTCTTAAATTCAATCCATTGAGCCACTTTTTTTAACGACTCTTCATCTTTAATACTTACTTCTAAAATATCTACATTTGGTTTTAATTTTCTAGCAGTTGCTTTCTCACGCTCTATATCATAATCAAAATGTGGAAGTAAATCAGTTTTTGTAAATAAAATAAGGTCTGCTTTTCTAAACATAACGGGATATTTTGCTATTTTATCTTCACCTTCTGGGATACTTACTAAAACTATATTTAAATGACTACCAACATCATAAGAAGCTGGACATACTAAATTACCAACATTTTCTACAAAACAAACATCAATATTTTCCAAATCCATCTGGTGTAAAGCTTTATGAACCATAAAAGCATCAAGATGACAAGCAGAACCTGTTTGTATTTGACGAGCTTCTATCCCTTTAGCTTTTAATCTATCTGCATCTCTTGAAGTTTCTAAATCACCCTCAACTACACTAAATTTAAAATCAGCCACATTATATAGATATTCAAGAAGAGTTGTTTTTCCACTCCCTGGACTACTCATAAGATTTATACTTAAAACATTATTTTTATTAAAATGACTTCTATTATGTTCAGCTTCATGGTCATTTTTATCTAAAATCTTAGTTATAATATCTATTGTTTTTTTATCATTAAGTTGAGGGTTATCGTGCAAATGTTGATGAGCCTCTTGATGTTTATCACTATTAGAACTACTATTGGTATCTGTTATACTACAACCACAATCTTTACACATATTTTATATCCTTTTAGAATTATTTATAAATTTAAACTAAATTATATCAGTTGTTCTATATATATTATATAAAAATTTAATTACTACTTTGTAATATTCCATAATAAGCTTGTCCAATAGATATACCTACATAATTCATTTTTTACCTCGCTTGTGTAATCTTTAGTTGTCTTGAGTATTTCAACTCAAGAATCACAGCCTCGTTAATCTATATGTAGTAAGTGCTAAATTTACAGCT
>JAYELQ010000308.1:0-5250 GCA_034717655.1 Campylobacterota bacterium | reverse complement strand
CATCAACTCTAGCAGGAGAAACTGTAAGAGCTACTTCTGTAGCCTAGTTTTGTAGATAGCTAAATCCATCTCACTTTAGGAAAGGGAAGAATCCCCTTGCTTTAGCTATGGGGAGTATGTCAATTGTATAATTAATAAAGGGATAAAAATGAACAAAGAAGAAACTATACTAGATTACCACTTAGGTGGAAAAATAGGTACAAATATAACAAAAAAATGTGAAACACAAGAAGATTTATCTATAGCATATACACCGGGGGTA
This sequence comes from Campylobacterota bacterium, assembly GCA_034717655.1. Taxonomy (GTDB): domain Bacteria; phylum Campylobacterota; class Campylobacteria; order Campylobacterales; family Arcobacteraceae; genus JAIOSF01. The sequence goes on along the minus strand of JAYELQ010000308.1, from coordinate 4,988 downwards.
GCACTACCTTGTAAAAAAATAGAAGAGAACCCAGAGTTAGCTTATAAATATACAGCAAAAGGGAATACAGTTGCCGTTATTACAGATGGTACAGCAGTATTAGGATTAGGAGATATTGGAGCAGTTGCAGGAAAGCCTGTAATGGAGGGTAAAGTTGTTTTATTTAAAAAATTTGCCAATGTAGATGGTGTTGATTTAGAATTAGATGAAAAAGACCCTAAAAAGATAGTTGATATTTGTGCAGCATTATCTCCTAGCTTTGGTGGTATAAATCTTGAAGATATAAAAGCTCCAAAATGTTTTGAGATAGAAAAAGAGCTACAAAAAAGGGTAAATATACCAGTTATGCACGATGACCAACACGGAACAGCTATCATCACAAGTGCAGCACTTATAAATGCTAGTGAATTAGTAGAAAAAAATATAGAAGATATGAAAATAGTTATTAGTGGGGCTGGGGCTGCTGCTATGACTTGTGCAAAAATGTACAAAGCACTTGGAGCTAAACATATCTTAATGTGTGATAGTAAAGGTGTTATAAACCATACACGAACTGATTTAAATGAGTATAAAAAAGAGTTTATTGTAGAAACTAATGATAAAACTTTAAAAGATGCATTAGTTGATGCTGATATGCTTTTAGGGCTTAGTTTTGCTAAAACCGTATCTAAAGATATGGTTAAATCTATGGCAAAAAAACCTATTATTTTAGTATTAGCAAATCCAATTCCAGAAATTACTCCCGAAGAGATAAAAGAGGTAAGAGATGATGCTATTATAGGTACAGGGCGAAGTGATTATCCAAATCAAGTAAATAATGTACTAGGTTTCCCTTTTATTTTTAGAGGTGCATTAGATGTAAGAGCTAAGAAAATAACAGAAGGTATGAAGATGGCAGCAGCAGTTGCTTTAGCAAATCTTGCAAAAGAGCCTATAAGTGATGATGTGAAAAAAGCATATAATAATCCTAATTTAACTTATGGAAAAGAGCATATTATACCAACTCCATTTTCAAAAGATGTTCTTGTATGGGTAGCAACAGCAGTAGCAAAAGCAGCTATTGAAGATGGTGTTACTGATATAGTAGGTTTTGATATTGAGGCTTATAAAGAGGAATTAAAAAGTTTGACATTATAAACATAATTAGTTATAATCCATACATTTAAATTTAGGATTTTATATTGGGTTTTATAGCTTTTTTACTTGTATTAACAGTTTTAGTTTTTGTTCACGAATTTGGACATTTTATAGTTGCTCGTGCTTTTGGAGTTAAGGTAAATACTTTCTCTATTGGTATGGGTAAAAAACTTATATCAAAAGAGTATAAAGGCACTGTTTGGACTTTGTCTTTGTTACCTATTGGTGGTTATGTTCAGATGAAAGGTCAAGAAGATTTAGACCCAAAAGCTTCAAGTAGTGACCCTGATAGCTACAATGTAAAAACACCTTTTCAAAAAATACTTATACTTTTAGCAGGACCATTTTTCAACTTTTTATTAGCATTTTTTATCTATATAGGTATAGGTATGATGGGTACAAACTATCTATCTCCTACTATAGGAAGTGTTGTAGAAAACTCTCCAGCTCAAAAAATAGGGCTTTTAGCAAATGATAAAATATTAAAAATAGATAATCAAGATATTAAAACTTGGGATGATTTAAGTGATATTATCAAAAATTCAAAAGGGGTATTATATTTTGAGATAGAGAGAGATAATAAAATAAAGACTTTTATTTTAAATCCAGAGATGTCTGATACTCAAAATATGTTTAAAGAAAAAATTAGAAAAAGGATGATAGGGATATCACCAGCCCCTATAATAGTAACTATAGATTATAATTTTTTTGAATCTATTGCATTTGCTTATGATAGAGTATATGAAGCTAGTAAGATGATATATTTAGGAATAGTAAAGATGATAGAGGGTGTTATACCAGCTACTGAAATAGGTGGTGTGATTAGTATAGAAAAAGTTATATCAGAAGCTAGTCAAACTAGTATAATAGCTTTATTATCTATAGCTGCACTACTATCTGTAAATTTAGGGGTATTAAATCTATTACCTATACCTGCTTTAGATGGTGGGCATATTATGTTTAACTCTTATGAACTTATAACAGGGCGAAAAACAAATACTAAAGTTTTAATTACTCTTACTATAGCAGGTTGGGCTATATTGGCTCTGCTTATGGGCTTTGGTATATATAATGATATAAATAGAATAATAGAGAATTAGATAAATTATGAGAATAAAAGCTTTCTCTTTAATAGAGGTGATATTTATCATCTCTATAGTTTCTATTATATTTGTTGTTGCTGTTCCAAAATTTGGAGATAATTTAAGTAATGCAAATAGTTTAAAAATAAAAAACGATATTCTTCTTATACGAAATGCACTCTTTCAAAATAAAAATAAACAAATTTTAGCTTTAGGTACTATCTCTAATAGTGATATAGATAATATTATAAATAGTATAATAACACTCTCTTCTAGTAATAATATAGGGCAGTGGAATAAAATATCTTCAAATAGTTATATAGTATGGATAGATAATAATAGCTCTTTAGAGTTTACTTATGATATATCTAATAATAGTTTTAGTTGTGATGAAAATGAACTATATTGTAAGGAATATAATTAGTGGAATATTATTATGAAGTATCTCTTTTAAAAGCACCATTAGAACCTCTCACTTATAAATATAATAAAAAAATAGAGATAGGCACTTTAGTAGCAGTACCTTTACAAAGAAGGGCAAAACTACAAATGGGAGTGGTAGTAAAAGAGGTAGAGAAACCATCTTTTAGATGTATAGATATAAAAGAGATAACAAATAGATATTATAGTAAAGATATGTTAGATATTGCAAAATTTATATCAAATTATTATATATCTACTTTAGGTGAAGCATTAAATGTATATATCCCTTTTGAGAAAGATATAGCAAGAGATGAAAATATAACTAATATAAAAAGTGATATTGTATTATCTACTTCTCAACAAAAAGCTTTTGATTTTATAGATAAAAATAGAGTTAGCTTATTGTTTGCAGATACAGGAAGTGGTAAAACAGAGATATATATAAAAATGATAGAAAAAATTATATCTCAAGGGAGAGAAGCTTTACTTTTAATACCTGAGATATCTTTATCTCCACAAATGGAACAACGACTTAAAAAAGTATTTGGAGATATTATAGCTGTATGGCACTCAAAAATAAGTAAGAAAAAAAAAGATGAGATAACTCAAGGACTATTAAAAGGTGATATTAAAATAATAGCAGGGGCTAGGTCATCTTTATTTTTACCTTATAATGATTTGGGTTTGATTATAGTAGATGAGGAGCACGATGATTCTTATAAATCAGAGCAAAAACCTAGATTAAATATAAAAGATTTATCTATTTATATAGGTTCAAAGTATGATATAAAAGTGATTTTAGGGAGTGCTACACCTAGTTTAAGTAGTTTTTATAAGATACCTTATATTAGAGTTACTCAAACTTTTTTTAAATCAGAAAAAGAGATTATATATGATGTGTCTGATTTGAGTTTAAATAAGTTAATAGTAAATGAGATAAAAGATACTCTAAAAAAGAAACAACAAGTTATTATATTTTTACCAACAAGGGCTAATTTTAAATATCAAATATGCCAAGAGTGTGGGGAAGCTGTAGAGTGTCCTTTTTGTTCTGTTAGTATGAGTTTGCATAAAAGTACAAATGGTTTACATTGCCACTATTGTAACTATTCTCAAGCGATACCAAAAAAATGTCCATCTTGTAAAACTGGAGATATAAAAAACTATAGATTAGGTACTGCTGAGGTTGAAAGTCAATTAAAAGATATATTTCCAACTCGTAGAATAGAGCTATTTGATAGAGATAAAATCAAAACAGATACTCAACTCAAAAAAGTATTAAAAGAGTTTAATAATCAAAAGATAGATATCCTTGTTGGAACTCAAATGTTATCAAAAGGTCACGATTATCATAATGTAACTTTGGCTGTAGTTTTAGGTATAGATTCTGTTTTAAGGATGAATAGCTACAAAGTAAGGGAGAAAGCATTATCTTTACTTATTCAGATATCTGGAAGAAGTGGAAGAAAAGGTTTTGGAAAAGTTCTAATACAAACAAAAAATCCAGATTTCTTTAATCAATATACACATATAGAGAGTTATAAAGAGTTTTTAGATAGTGAATTATCTCAAAGAAAAGATATCTATCCCCCATTTGTAAGGATGGCTAGAGTTGTTTTTTCACATAATAATTCTCAAATAGCTCAAAAAGAGATGTATCAATATATATTATTTTTAAAAAAACATAAAAAAGAGATAGATGTAATAGGTTTTGGTGAGTGTAGTATATCTAAAATAGCGAATAAATATAGATATGAGTTACTTATAAAGTCCAAAAATGTATCCAAGCTTTTAACTGTTTTACATAGTATAAAAACAGCAAATGCTACTATTGATATGGATACATTATATTAGATATTTTATTTAGAACATATCTTTATATTTAAAGATATTTCCATTATCATCTGCTATATAAATATTGTTTTTATTATCAAAGCATAAACCCTCTTGTGCATATTTTGGTAGCTTTATTTTTTTAATAGTTTTGTTTTTATTTATATCATATTTAATAAGAAGGTTCTTTTTATCACTAACCATATATAAGTAATCATTATAAAAAGTGATACCTGCAATATCTATATATCTATGATTAAAAACTTCCACTATTTTAGCTTTTTTCTTTTTTATTGAGTTTATTTTAAATACAACAGAGCTATTCTCTTTTAGACTTTTTTTGTATCTGATTTTTGATTGATTTGATATATATATATTATTGTTTTTATCAATAGCAATAGCTTCTATTCCACTATTTTTAGATTTCTTTAATAGTTTTATATCTTTAAATTTTCTTTTTATTTTAGTTTTTTTCTCTATATCAAAATTATCTCTATCTAAAGTTAAAATTAT
>JAYELQ010000307.1:0-5261 GCA_034717655.1 Campylobacterota bacterium | reverse complement strand
GATTTAACATATAAATGTAAATTGTGAGAATTAATACCCTCAAACTTTTCACTTAAAGCAATATCTCCAGCATTTTCAAGATTTTCATTTAATACTATTAATTTACTCATTATGCAACCCTTACTTTACCTAAAGTACCATTGCTACCTGCAACTGAACCTTTAAGAACTAATATACCTGTAGTAGCATCAAATGATACTACATCATTTTTATGTGTTATATTTGTGTTACCATATTGACCTGGCATTTTTTTACCTGGTTGTACTCTACCTGGCCACTCTGCATTACCAATAGAACCAGTTCTTTTACCCATTCTATGTCCATGAGAAGCTCTACCACCAGCAAAGTTCCATCTTTTTACAACACCTGAAAAACCTCTACCTTTTGTTTTAAATGTAGATTTTACAACTACACCTTCTACTAAAGCAGATGTATCAATATCTCCAGCTTCTGTATTTGCTACATTTAATGTTGCAAATCTGTTAAACTCTTTTGATAAGTCATATTTCTTTTGCTGACCCTCAATAGCTTTGTTAAATTTTTTACCACTATTATAAGCAACAATAGCTACACCATCGTTTACTTCACAAACTTTAGTATCAACAACTCTTACAAGTGTAACAGGTATTGCTGGAACAGTAACAGTTCGGCTCATACCGATTTTTTCTACAATAAATTCCATCTCTTCCTCCTACTCTTGACCCATTGATCTAACTTCAACATCAACTTCTGGAGCTAAGTCAAGTTTCATTAAACTATCAACTGTATCTGGTGTTGCAGATACGATATCAATCATTCTTGAATGAACTCTAATCTCAAATTGCTCTCTAGCATCTTTGTTAACATGTGGTGATTTAAGAACAGTATATCTTTTAAACTTAGTTGGCATCGGTATTGGACCAATCAACTCAGCACCTGTTCTTTTAACAGCTTCTATAATTGAAGCAACAGAACGATCAAGAACTCTATGATCGTAAGCTTTTAACTTTAATCTAATTTTTTCCATTTTTTTCCTTTAAAGAACTCATTAGAACTTATAAACAATCCTGTATTGATTATAACTCTAACCAATGTATGGACGCAAATTATAGCTTGTTATATTAAAAAAGTCAATAGTTTAAGGGTATTATCTGTTGTTTTATATATATTTCTATCCTTTTAAAAAGGATAGAAATATTAATTTGTATTTCACTAACCTTATATTAATATTTCTTTTAATAAAATGGGCTATATTTTATGAGTAAAGGTATAATATGAGATGGCAAATATCTAAGCAATTTGACTTCTGTTATGGTCATAGAGTTTGGTCACAAGAATTAAATAAAGAATACTCTTTAGATGAGTGTATGATGTGTCGTCATTTGCACGGACATCAAGGTAAGGTATTAGTCTATTTACAAAGTGATGTTTTAGAAAAAGGTATGGTTACAGATTTTAAACATCTTAATTGGTTTAAAAAGTTTTTAGATGATGTTATAGACCATAAATTTATAATAGATATAAATGACCCTTTATTTAGCACTTTATTACCACACTATAAAGATAAGAATAATTTTCATATTATGAAAGAAAATTATAAGGTACCAGATTTAACAATAATTAAAGATGAGCCAAGACATATTATTGAGATGTATGAAGGGTATATAATAGTAGATTTTGTACCTACTAGTGAAAATTTATCTTATTGGTTATTACAAATTGTAGATAATAAAATGTCAAAAATAGGTATAAGGGTGTCTCATTTGGAATATTTTGAGACACCAAAAAGTAAAAGTACAGTATATAATGCTATTTAAATAGTTTTATTAACTCTTCTTCTGTTGATATAAAAGAGATATTTTTAATTTGTTTATCTTCTAAATAGTAAATTGTTAATTTATTCTCTTTATGTTTAAATCTATCATCATCTTCATCATTTATTAACATTAAATTATAGTTATACTCTTTCATTCGTGGAATAGCAAACATTTTTGATATAATCCAAGGCATTTTTGATATATTTCCTACAAAAAGTGTATTGTTTTTATTTGCAAAATTCTCTTTCTTTTTTGATAAAAACTCATTTACTAAAGCTGAAGGGTCTTTTTCAAAGGATACTATTATCATTTTTGTTTCATCTGTAATTGAATGTGATTTTTCAAATTGGTCTTTTAAAGTTAAATCTTTTATCGTGTCATTTACTTGAAATGGTTTTCCAAATAGTGAAGCTGTAATACCTAAAGTTAATACTATTTTCTTTAACATCTATTTAATTCCTTTTATGTAATAAACATTTTTATTTTCTACTTTTTCAAGTTCTACATTATATTTTTTTGACCAATGCTCTAATTCTTCTGTAAAATCTGATAGAAATAGTTCATCTTCACATTTTATTTTAAAATGTGGAACACTATTTGATAATGCTATAAAACTATCAAATGGTTTTAATTTATCATTTAAACTAATTATATGTTTCGCAAATTTATGAAAATTATTTGTATTTTCAATAGCTTTTTCTATTTGAGCTAGTGCTGTTTCTGTATTACCTATCTTTAATTGGGAAGCAAGAACTTCTGCTGTTACATCTAAATGCATATTTATTTATCCTTTTAATAATAATTTAGTTAAAATAATACTCAATAAAAATTAAAATAGGATAAGATATGGAAATTATACCATTATTTCAAAAACTTTTGAGATTTAACTCAATAACACCAAATGATGCTGGAATATATGATTTTATAGAAAAATATTTAGATGATAGTTGGGATGTTATAAAACTTGATTTCGGAGATGTTACAAATAGGTTTTATTATAAAAAATTTAATGATAATAATGAACATCTATGTTTTGCAGGGCATATTGATGTTGTACCAACAGGAGATAATTGGAGTTGTGACCCATTTGAAGCTAAAGTTGTAGATGGTGTTATAACTGCTAGAGGTGCTCAAGATATGAAAAGTGGTGTAGCTAGTTTTTTATATGCTTGTAAAAATGCAAAAGATTTTAATGGTACCTTATCTATATTGCTTACAAGTGATGAGGAGGGGGAAGCTATAAATGGAACAGTTAAGGTACTTGAATATTTAAAAAATAATAATATGCTTCCAACTTCTGCTATTGTAGCAGAACCTACTTGTGAGAATATGTTTGGAGATGCTATCAAAGTTGGTAGAAGAGGTAGTATAAATGGATATTTAGAGCTTCAAGGGAAACAAGGACATGCAGCCTATCCCGAAAAAGCTATAAATCCTATCCATAATATATCGAATATTTTACCTAATATAGCAGGATATAATCTTGATAATGGAGATGAGTTTTTTAGTCCTAGTCAGTTTATCATAACAGATATTCGGTCTGGAATGGAAGTAACTAATGTAACACCAAATAAATTAAATATGATGTTTAATGTAAGAAATTCTACTAAGACAACACAAAAAGAGATTACTCAATTTATAGATAAAAACTTTAAAAATCTTGATTATAGCTTAACCTTAAGCCAAGGTTCATACCCTTTTATAACTGATTCTAAAACAAAAGTTGTACAAAATATATCAAGTAGTATTAAAAAGATATCTAAGATAGATACAAAGCATAGTACAGCAGGTGGTACAAGTGATGCTAGATTTTTTGGAGAATTTAAAATAGATACAGTAGAGTTTGGAGTAATTAATGACACTATTCATGCAATTGATGAAAGAACAACCGTAAAAGAGGTTGAAAGTCTTACAAAAGTATTTGAAGAGGTTATAAAAAGTTGGTAAAAAATAAAGAGATAAAAGCTATAGGGACATTTGTTAATGTAAAAAATCATAATCTATTTTTTGATACTTGTTCTACTTGTAGTGGTAATTGTTGTGATGGAAGAAATAAATTTGCATTAAGTCCTTTGATATTAAAAGATTTTAAAGAAGTGTATGAAAACTTTGCTATTGTTTTTACTTGGGAATATGGTGATTTAAGAACCTTTATGATACTTAATGATGGTAAAAGTTATTGTAAGTATATAGATGAAACTACAGGTGGTTGTACAATTTATGATAAAAGAAGTCCAGCTTGTAAATTATACCCTATAAGTCCATATTTTGGTAATATTATGGTAGATACTGCTTGTGAAGCTGTAAATGTAGAGTTTGGAACTCAAATATATAAAGATGGTAAAATTTCTGATAAGTTTTACCATAAAAGATTAAATAATTTTACTAAAAAACTAAAAGAAACAACAGATTTTTTAGAAACTATAAATAATAAAGAAGATTTTGAATTAGTAACAAATATTTCAGGTGTAGATTTATATAAATATAATAAACTAGATAGTGATAATAAGTTTATTAATATGCATTTAGAGTCTTTAAAGCATTTGTAGATAAAATAAGAGAAAAGGAAAAAAGTATGTCAGTTTTAAAATATGGATTAGCAGTAATTGGTGTAGTAGGAATTGTTGCAAGTGTTCCTTATATTGCTAAAAACTCAATAGATAATAATTTAATAAAAAAACAAATAGAGCTAAAAAAGAATGGAGTATCTTTAGAATTTATTAAAGATGAAGGTTATTTTAATATAAATAGAAACCTTTCTATAAAGTTTACTAATGAAGAGAAAGTATTAAATTATATATTAGCTAATTCAGATACAGATGAGGTACTTTTAAGAGAATTAACATCAAATGGTAAACTTTTTAAGGAGATTAGTTTTAAGGGTATTATAAAAAATAATAATATAATATCTCAAGATTTTTCTGAAGTTATATTATCTTTTGATAAATTGCCATCTATTTTAGAGAAAGCTATGTATAAAAATATAAAATTAAAAAAAACCATAGAAGATTTTAAATTAAATATGATTATTGATAGAGATGGTAAAGTTTTAAGTTTATCTTCTACTGATATAGATTTAAAAGATAATAAAACAGAGATAAAGTTATTAAATCCTAAAGTAATATTAGAAGATAGTGGAACTAAAACAACAATATCTCATATATTATTTAATGAAAAATATATTAGTTATAAAAGTGATAACAATAGTATATTAAATAAAAATTCTATAAAAAACAATAATCTGAATTTAGTATTTGGAATTGAGACATCTAGTATGGAGTTAAATATTAATAATATTAAAACTAAATTAGATAGTTTTTCTTTAAATACCAATATTAATAACTTAAAAAATGATACTACAAAAGAGTTTGTTTTAGATATGAATAATGAACAAAAGTTACTAGAGATTATAAATTATGGATTATCTATGAAATTAGAATCAAGTTTAAAAAATCTTAAAAATAA
>JAYELQ010000306.1:0-5275 GCA_034717655.1 Campylobacterota bacterium | reverse complement strand
ATTAGGATTATATAAGAAAAAAGATGATGAGACTTTTTTAGATGTATTGGAAGTTATGGAGAATACACGAGTGTTTACTAAAAAGAGTGGTAAAAAATATCTAAAGAATTTAAAAGAGCTAGGGTATATAGGGGAAGAAGATAATCTAACAATGATTGGTGTTGAAAAAGCAAAAGAGGTTGAAAGAGAGTTTACTTTAGTATGAGGAAACAAGAGTTTACAAAAGATTTGCAAAGAATTTATGACTTTATATCAAATGAAAAAGTAGAGATTAATAAATTATATCATTATCTTGAAACTAATCAATCTAATAAGTTGTCTATTATAGAGGAATTTGCAAAAGAGTTACAATTAGAACTTACAAATGAATTAAAAGTTTCTCTTGTAACTAGATTAGTTAGTTTAAGAGATGACAGTTTTGTGCAAGTTCTTAAAAAACTAGATAAATCAGAACAAGAGATAGAAGAATATCAAGAAAAAGCTTATCTATTTGTAAAAAGGTATTGGTTAGATATTCACCATAACACAATAGAATTTATATCTAATAATAATCTTTTAACACCATTTTATCAAGAGATATTTAAAGGTGTTTATTCAGTAGGCTTAGAGTTTACTAAATGGCAAGTAAATTGGACCAAGCTTATTATAAATGGTATTAACAAAGATTTATTAAAAGAGTTTGACGATGATAATTCAAAAGTTATGGAATATCTTGAAAATAATAATCTTTTTGATAAAGGTCATAATGGTTTAGTAGCAGATAGGTCTTATTCTATTCTAGTAAAAGATACAGGGAGTGGTTATAGTAGTAAATCATATAAAGAAGCTTTTAAAATAGAAGTTAATAGTGTAATTGATTCTTTAGAAGAGTTTGTTGATAATATAATTGAGTTAGAAGATGATATTTATAATCAAAAATGGGAATATGTACAATATCTACAATCTATAATTACAGCTCTTTCTGAAAAAAGAGTTGATATGTTAGTATCTAAATGGGCTGATGTTGATAGAACTTGGATGAAAATAACAACACCTATTCAAATAGGGCATCCTTTAGAGTATTATGAAGACCATTTCAGAAAAGCTGTTGCATTAGAGTGGGATATAAGATTAAGTAATCCTTATTTAGAAAATGATAATAAAAGAGCTAAGAAAATTAAGCAGATGTTTAAAAAAATATTTGATAAACAAGAGAAGAAAAAAGAGTATCAAGATATATATGATTTTTCAATGAAGAGTTTAGATAAAGTTCAATTACATCTAGGGAGACCTGCTTTATTTTTTGGAGCTGAGTTTAATGGTTTGTTTTCAGCTCAAGTTGTACCAAATGATGAGGTTGTATCCAAAGAGGAGGGGAAAAAGATATTTGCTTTTAGTGATGAAATTCTTCAATCTCAAAGAGCAAAACCTTTTTTAAAGCTTACTAAAGAGATATTAGGGCAAGAGTTACTTACAAAAGATAGAATGTTTTTATTTAATGAAACGAAAAAATGGCATAACATTTATGATATTACAACTATTGGTCACGAATTTGGACATATTTTATGGTGTGATGAAGAAACAGAAACAGTTATGAATAAAACTGCTAACTTTAAAAATATAGAAGAGTTCAAAGCAACAACAGGAGGATTAGTATCTTTCTTCTTAGATGATGATAGTAGCGAACAAGATTTAGAAGATATGGTAATAACAGATACTATTAAAAGAGCTGTTGGTCTTATAGGGTGGATGGAAGTAGATGAAGTTCAACCATATTATTGCGAAGGGCTTATCCATCTTTATGGTCTGTTTGAGAGTCAAGTTTTACAATGGGATAATAAGAAAGAGTTATTAAATATAACTCAAAATGAAGATAATATAGACTATTTAAAAAAGTGGTATATAAATACATATAGCAATTTAGCTTTACATTATTTAAATAAAAAAGATGCAAGTATATTTTTAGAAAAGTATGCTATAAAAAATGGAAAATATTATACCTCTTCAGATGAAACAATAGCAAACTTTATTAAGTACTATTTTCAGAAATATAAAGATATTGGTCAGGAGTTAGATAATAGTGATAAGAAAGAAAATTATATAAAATAATTTTCTTTCTTATAAAGTTATCTCAATTATTATTTGATTAAAAGGTTTTCTAAATCTTGTTTTGCATCACCTGTTAAGTGAAGATTAAAAGTTTGAGCTAAAAAGTTAAATATATCTTCATTTACAAACTGTGGAGGTTTTGGTCCTAAATAGATATCTTTTATACCTAAAGAAAATAATGCAAGTAAAATAATAACTGCTTTTTGTTCCATCCACGATAATACTATCGATATAGGTAAATCATTTATAGGTGTATTTAATGCACCACTTACAGCTTTTGCAATCTCAACTGCTCCATTAGAATCATTACATTGCCCTAAATCTAAATATCTAGGTATTCCTGTACCTTCAATCTCTCCAAAGTCAATATCATTAAATCTAAATTTACCACAAGATGAAGTGATAATTACACAATCTTTTGGTAGATTTTCTGCCATCTCTCTATAATAATTTCCTGCCTTACCTGGTGCATCACAACCTGCTATTACAAAAAACTGTTTAATTTTACCTTCTGTAACTGCTTTTAGAATTTCTGGAGCAAGAGTAAGAATAGTTTTATAATGATGCCCTGTTGTAAGTGTAAGATTATCATTTATATTTGTATCTTCACAATTTAGTGTTTTTTCAATTAACTCATCAAAGTTATTATCAACTATTGGTGTACCACCTTCAATTCCAACAATTTTATATGTAAATACTCTATCTATATAATCAGCATTCTTTTTAGGTGGAACAATACAGTTTGTATTTACTACAAAAGTACCTTTAAAAGTTTTCATTAAATCAACTTGATCAAACCAAGCTTTTCCAACATTTCCTTTTAGGTGTGGGTATTTTTTAAGTTCAGGATAACCATGGGCTGGTAACATCTCAGAATGAGTATAAACATTTATACCTTTATCTTTTGTAGCTTCCAAAAGAGCTTCAAACATCTCTAAATTGTGACCACTAACAAGTATGGCTTTACCCTCTACTTGATTTTGAGAAACAGTTACAGGTGTAGGGATACCAAATTTATCTGTGTGTGCATTTGATAACTTATCCATCACTTCAACTCCAGCAGTTCCTACTTTCATAAGTTGTTTTATATGGTCTTCAAAATTAAAGTTTACATTTGTAAGTGTAAAATAAAGTGTTTCACTCATAACATCATCTATATTTTTTGTTTGTAATGGTGCTAATTCATTTAAGTGCTCTCTATATGCAGCTAAACCTTTTAAACCAAAAATCATAATATCTTGTAGTTTGGCTAAATTCTCATCTTTTCCACAAGTACCTACAACAGCACCTGTAGAACCACATCCATTTGGTGCACTCATTTCACATTGATAACAAAACATACTCATATATATTTCCTTTTTATTTATTTTATAACTATTTAATATAGCATAATATTCTAATATATTAATAAAATTTATTTATTACATTTCTTTTAAGCTTCAAACTTATCTACATAAGTATCTCGTATTTTTATAAAATCATCTAAATTATCAAGAAATAGTTCCATTAGTATTGGGTCAAAATGTTTCCCTTTTTCTATTTGAAACAGTTTTAATATCTTTTCTAAATCCCAAGCTTTTTTATAACATCTATCAGAACCTAAAGCATCAAATACATCACAAATAGCTGTAATTCTACCATAAATATGTATATCTTCACCACTACTACCATTTGGGTAACCTTTTCCATCCCATCTTTCGTGGTGTTCTAAAGCTATAATAGCAGATGTTTTCATAATCTCTCTTGTAGAATGTTTTAACATATCATACCCTATAATAGAATGAGATTTCATAACTTCAAACTCTTCTTTTGTTAATCTTCCTGGTTTATTTAATATATTATCAGGAATACCAACTTTACCAATGTCGTGCATAGGTGAAGCCATTCTTATTAACTCTATTATATGCTCGTCTAGCCCATATAACTTAGCCAATAAAGCTGAATATTCTGCAACTCTTTTTACATGAAGACCTGTTTCTTTACTTCTTGTTTCACCAATAGCACCCATAGTAAAAACAACCTCTTTTTGAGTATCTTCAATCTCTTGTGTAGCTTCCTCTAGTTCTATTTTTAATCTTTCTTGATTTTCTTCTAGCTGAGTAATATCGTGTCCCATAAATACATATTCTATTATCTTATTATTAGTATTTATAATTGGCATTATTAAAGTATCTACTACATAAGTATCTTTATTTTTTGCCATATGTTTTATTTTACCTTGCCATTGTCTATTTGAAGATATTACAGTCCATATAGCTTTTAATGTTTCTTTATCTGTATTTGGATGCTCTACTATTTTATGAGATTTTCCAATAAGTTCCTCTTTTGTATATTTTGAGATTTTACAAAAGTTATCATTAACATAAGTAATAATACCTTTACTATCTGTTTTTGATACTATTGAATTATTATCAATAGCAAGTTTATAACCTTCAAGAGTTAGTTTAGATAGTTCATTTTCTTGTTTTTGTTTTATTATATTTGATATCTCATCTAGTGTAGATTTAAACTTTTTTATATTTAATGGTTTTTCAATAAAATAATTTACCCTTAAGTTTATAGCCTTTATTAAATCTTCTTTATTATCAAGCCCCGTAACTAACATAAAAAGTTGTGTTGGAGATATCTTTTTTATCTCTTCAATAAGTTTAAATCCATTCATGATAGGCATAATCATATCTGTAATAACAAGGTCAAATTTATTATTTTCATACAATTCTAAACCCTCTTGACCATTTTGGGCATACATAACATTAAATTCTTTATATCTAATAAATAATCTTTTAATAAAATCAATTATCATCATATCATCTTCTACATATAAAACGCTGATTTTACTATTCATTATTAAGTCCTTTTTATATATTATTAAAGTAAGTTTATAAGGTTTTTTAATTCAATAAATTTAGATTTATAATCTATTTTAATAGAACTTCTAGCACTATCTTCTATAAAAGCTGATATCTCGTATATATTATTTAAAGTTAAAGTTCCTGAACTTCCTTTTATTGAATGTGCTGATTTATAAATATCATCAAGATTATTATTTTCAATAGCAATCTCCATTTTATTTAAGTTTTCATTGGCAGTTTCTAAAAAAACATCCATTAACATTTCAACATCTTCTAAATCAAAATCTAATTCCAATGCAATTTTATTTAAATCTATATTAAATCCCATAAGTATC
>JAYELQ010000305.1:4783-22114 GCA_034717655.1 Campylobacterota bacterium | reverse complement strand
AGCTAAACTATCTATAAAATCTAAAATATTTTTCATATGTATATTCGCTTTACTTAAATTTATTTTAGGAACTAATATACCATTTTTTAATTCTATTTCATCTTTTAAAATATCTTTCATAAACTCTTCATAAGATTTATAATTAAATGTGTTTATAAAACTTGTCATCTCTTTTTGACAAATTTCTTGATAGTTATCTGGATTATCTTCTTCAATTTTTATAAACTTTTTATATAAGTCTTTCATTTTATGAAAATATTTACCTTCTGGAGATATTCTTATAGAAAAGTAAGCTAAAATTTTATTTTCCATATTTTTAACAGGAAAGCTCAAGCTTAAAAACCAATAATAATCACCTTTTTTAGTTTTATTTCTAACATACATAACAGCAGGTTTACCACTTTTTAAATATTCCCATAGAATACAAAACATATATTTAGGTGTATTATCATCTCTAACTATATTGTGTAATTGACCTTCTAGTTCATCTCTTTCAAATCCAGATATTTTACAAAATGTATCATCTGCATATAATATTTTACTTTTTGTATCTGTTACTGAAAAAAACATACTCTCTTTATTTAAAGTTTTTTCTACCATATCTATCTATCCTTATTAAGTTATAACATTACTGATTTTTAATTTATTTAAATATTATATCATAATTTTAAAATTTTTATATAATAATATGATATAATAATAGAAAATTAACTGTAGGAGTATATTGTTGGATAGTTATCCCCCCATTTTTATGTTAAAGTCTAAAGGTTATTTATGGAATATTTAATCTTTTTATTTGTTTTAGTTATAGGAATATCTTTTTTATGTTCTATTTTAGAATCTGTTTTACTATCTGTAACACCATCTTATATATCAGTTTTAGAAAAAAGTAATCCAACTGTAGGAAAAGTTCTAAAAAATCTTAAAAAAGATATTGATAAGTCTATATCTTCTATTCTCGTTTTGAATACATTTGCAAATACATTAGGTGCAACGGCTATTGGTGTTCAAGCTCAAATGGTTTTTAATAATGATAGTCAACTTGTTCTTGTTATATCAATAATATTAACTTTTATGATACTTTTCTTTGCTGAAATAATACCAAAAACTATAGGTGCAATATATTGGAAAGAGATAGCTCCAACAGGTGCTAAGCTTATTAAACTTTTTATTATATTAACATATCCTATTGTTATCTTAACTTTATTTGTAACAAGAATGATAAGTAAAGGGGATGGTTCCGATACAGTTTCAAGAGAAGAACTCATCCATACAGCTCTTTTAAGCGAAGAAGATGGTGTAATAAATGATATGGAATCAGATATAATAGAAAATACACTAAATCTTAAAGAGATAAAAATAAAAGATATCTTAACTCCAAGAAGTGTTGTATTTGCTGTTCAAAAAGATACAGTAATAAAAGATTTATTAGAAGATAAAAGAACATTTAAATTCTCAAGAGTCCCTGTTTATGATGAATCTATAGATAATATAGTAGGAGTTGTTTTAACAAAAAAAGTTTTTAAACATGCTATTAAAAACCCAAATGTAACAATTGAAACAATTATGTCAAAAGTAGGTACAATTAATGAAAATATACCTGTATTAAAAGGTTTAAACAATTTTACAAAAGCAAAAGGGCATATGTTGATTGTTTTGGATGGATATGACCAAACAGAAGGTATTGTAACACTTGAAGATTGTCTTGAAACACTATTAGGTTTAGAGATTATGGATGAATTAGATACAACTGAAGATATGAGAAAATTAGCAACAACTCAAATGAAAGCTAGAAGAAGATTATCTACTAGTTGTTAAAATCTTTTAAAGTTTATATCAATATATTGGGTTTCATTATAATTATATTTGAAACTTAATATAGCATCTTTTATATCAATATAGCTTAATATATAATATTCACTCCATCTATTTTTAATAGCTATATTTTCATATATCTTATTACTTTTTTCAACTTTTTTATAACTTGTTAATTTATTATTATTCATAGTAATATTTAGTAAATTTTTATTTATTTCTAATTTGTCATTATAAATAGATATTAATATGTTTTGAAATCCATCATTCCATTTTTTATTATCTACAGAATTTAGGTAAGTTATAGCAATAATTTCAGATACTTTATTATCTATTATAACTTTTTTTACTTTTGTATATTGTAAATTTTGTGCATAGTTGTCTTTTATATTAAAAGTTGGTACTTTTTCTTGAGTACACCCTACTAATAAAAAGGTTATAAGAGTTGTATATACAACATATGATTTTTTCATAACTATTTTTTATCTTTAATAGCGAGTAGTTTAATAATAATCATACTTATAATAACTTCAAAGATTGCACTTAATATAAAAGCATAGTAATAAAATAAACTAATACTTTGAGATTGTTTTGCTAGTGTTGCAACAGCTATAATTAGTGTTAATGGCATAGAGTGAGATAGTGCTAAAAGAGATATTCTTCTAAAACCAATATCTTTTATAAAAACTAATGAACTTATTAATCTAATTAGTATCATAATAAAAGCTATTAAGATAGCAGTTGTTACTAGATTTGGTAGTAGTAATGATTTTAATTCAAAAGATGTCCCTATCCATACAAAAAATATAGGAACTAACCAACCAAAACCAAAATGTTCTAATTTATGTGGTAGCTCTTGATTATGGTGAAAAAAAGTAGTTATAAAGATACCTGCCATAAAAGCACCAAGCGCAACCTCAAGATGTAGATAAAGCATTAATGCTATCATAAGAAAAAATATACCCATTGAGAGCCTTATATCTTGCTCTTGATTATCATCTTTTGGCATAAGATAAGTTCTTATTTCAGGATACCACCACATAAAATTATGAAATAATTTATAAAATATAATCATCATTATAAAAACAATAAGTAGTTCTAGTAATGTACTATAAAATGTTGTAGTTAAACCAAATTCAAGACCTGCACTAACAGCAGTTAGAACTATAATAGATATAATTTCACCTATTAATCCAACAGTAATAGATAACTCTATCCAGGGTTGACTACCATACTCTTTTTTTAATACAGCTAATAATCCAATAGAGATAAGGGGGAATATCACAATAAATATTTTTGAAAAATCAAATAGCCAAGTAAAAAATACTGCTAAAAAATATAATAAGAAAGAGTATAATAACCCTTTTTTTAATAGCTTAGGAGATATTTTTAATAATTTTTTTAAATCAACTTCGAGTCCTGCTAAAAACATAAGATATAAAAATCCTAATTCAGCTACCAGATGAAAAATATGATTATCTGTTATAATTCCAAGAGAAACAGCTAAAGAACCCAAAAAAATCTCTATAGGTATAGTTGCTATTTTTGTAAATTTTGATAAAAGGGGAGAAGATAATATTATTAAAGATAATATTATAATAATTGATATTTCGTTTGTCATTGATATACTTCTATTATTTACAAGATGAAACTATCTCTAAACCTAAATTCTCAATAGCTACTATATCTTTAGAAGCTAATTTTCCAGATGTTGTAAGATAATTTCCTATAACTATAGAATTTGCTCCATATTTAAATATATCATATTGCTTCTCTTTAAAAGTATTTTCTCTTCCACCTGCTACCATTAGTCTTAACTCTTCTCCTAAAATTTCTCTTGATAATTTTATAAGTTTAAAAGCATCTTGCATTGTAAGAGAATTCTCTACTATAGGTAATGCTTCATTTGGATGAAAAAAATTAAGAGGTGTAGTTTTTGGATTAAGTTCTTTTATTGAATTTAACATTGATATTCTATCTTTTTGTGTTTCACCCATACCAAATATACCACCTGTTATTAAGTTTAGTCCAACCTCTTTTATATTTAGGCAAGTTTGATATCTATCTTCCCAATTGTGTGTAGTACAAATCTCTTGATAAAACTCTTTAGATGTTTCAAGGTTATGATTATAATTATCAATCCCAGATTTCTTCAACTCTTTTAATTGCTCTTTTGTTGCTAGTCCATTACAAGCAATAAGGTTTAAATCTGGAATATTTTTTTTTAACTCTCTAGCAGTTGAGCAAATAAATTCAACTTTTTCATCTGTTAGACCACCACCTGCAGTTACCAAGCAATACCCAATAGCTTTATTATTTTTTGCTATTTTTGCTTCTTTTAAAATATCTTGAATATCTTTTCTTTTATATCTTTGTATATTAGCTTTATATTTTACACTTTGTGTACAAAATTTACAATCTTCATTACAAGTGCCACTCTCTATATTACAAATAGCACATAAATATATTTTATTATTTTTCATAAGTGGATTTTATCTAATCTTAGCTTAAAAGTTTAAAGATATAATTATTATATTTTTTATTTATATATTTTAAATAAAAAGTAGATAAAAATATTAAAAAGGTTAGAGATGACACAACATGTAGAAACAATTCAAAGGTTTATAAAAGGTGAATCTTTTAGTGGAATATTACTTTTTGTAGCAACAATTGCTGCTGTTATGGTTGCTAATTCAGCATTAAGTGAGTCATATTTTGCATTATGGAATATGGCTTTGGGGGTAACTATTGGAGACTTTGTAATCTCAATGAGTTTGATGCATTGGATAAATGATGGTTTGATGGCTCTGTTTTTTTTAATGGTAGGGCTTGAGATAAAAAGAGAGCTTTTAATAGGTGAATTATCATCAGTTAAAAAAGCTAGTTTTCCAATAGTAGCTGCAATTGGCGGTATGTTAATTCCTGCTTTGGTTTATGTATCTTTTAATATAGATGACCCAAAAGGTTTTGGTATCCCTATGGCAACAGATATTGCATTTGCATTAGGTATTTTAATGCTTTTAGGAAAAAAAGTAAAGCCTGCTTTAAAACTATTTTTAGTTGCTTTAGCAGTTGTAGATGATTTAGGGGCTGTTATTGTTGTTGCAACAGTTTATACAAGTGAAATTCATTTTGAATACTTTTTACATGCTGCTATTGTGTATGCACTTGTTTGGGTTTTAAATATTAGAAAAGTTACTATGCTTATGCCATATTTACTTTTAGGTTTAGCTTTATGGATTTTTATACACTCAATAGGTGTTCATGCAACAATAGCGGGAGTTCTTTTAGCTTTTGCTATACCAATTAGTTCTAAAGTAGATGAGAAAGATTTTATAGATTCTACAAAAGAATCTGTAGAGTTTTTTGAGAAAAATATAGATGATATACCTATTTTAAATCATCATCAAATAGATGCTTTAGAAGATATAGCATACAATTATGATAAGGTTCAAAATCCTTTAGTAAAATTAGAGCATCAGCTTCACGGTTTTTCAGCATTTATTATTATGCCTTTATTTGCATTTTCAAATGCAGGGGTAATTCTTGATTTTTCAGCAGTTTCTAGTAATTTAATGATAGTTCTAGGCGTTGTTTTAGGATTAATTATAGGTAAGCCTATAGGTATTGTAGGTTTGACATATTTAGCACAAAAATTAAAAATAGTTAAAAAACCTGATGATTTAGGTTGGGATGAGATTGTAGCTGTTGGTTTTTTAGGTGGGATAGGTTTTACTATGTCTATATTTATAACTCAACTTGCATTCTTAGACCAAAATATTGTAGGTGCTGTTAAACTAGGTATATTTTTTGCATCTTTTATAGCAGGTGTTATTGGTGTTTTATTAATTTTAAAAGCTTATAAAAGAAGAACCGAAGAAAATCAAAAAGTATGAAAAAAGTAGCTATTTTATCATCACATAATGGAAGTGGATTTGAAGCTTTATATGAAGCTTCAAAGAATAATATATTAGATATTAATATAGATTTAATAATATCTAATAACTCTACTGCAAAAGTGATTGATAAAGCAAAGAGTTTAAATATATCTAATTATATAGTTAATGGGAAATTATTTAGTAATCACGATGAAAAGATAGTAGAACTTTTAAATAAGTATAAATGTGATACTATATTTTTAAGTGGATATATGAAAAAATTATCACCTATTATTACAAATAATTTTAATATTATAAATTCACATCCCTCTTTACTTCCATCTTATGGAGGGGTTGGGATGTATGGTAGGTTTGTTCACGAAGCTGTAATTAAAAATCAAGAAAAGATAAGTGGAGTTACTATACATAAAGTTAATGAGAATTATGATGATGGTGAGATTATATTACAAAAAACTCTTAGAATAGATAAAAATGAAACTGCACAAACACTTGAAAACAAAATTAAACTACTAGAAAAAGAGGCTATTGTAGAGGGATTTAAATGTTACCTAAAATAGAGTTTGAGAATAATAGTTTTATTTTTAAAGGTATATCTTTTGATAAAAAAAGAAATTTATTAGTAGCAAATAAGTTTGATAAGAATAATAATTTTATAAAAAAAGTTGAACTAAAAATGGGAGAAATTCCAAAAAATATAAAGAAAAAATTAAACCCATTATAAATATGATATAATTATAAAAAATTATATGGAGTATATCAGAATGTTTATACCAACAACAAAAGATGAATTAAAAAAGTTAAATTGGGAACAATTAGATATTATACTTGTAAGTGGAGATACTTATATAGATACTCCATATAGTGGTATGGCAATAGTTGGACAACTTTTAATTCAACAAGGATTTAAAGTTGGTATTATTGCTCAGCCAGATTATGAAAGTGATATAGATATCAAAAGACTAGGTGAACCAAAGCTTTTTTGGGGAGTTAGCTCTGGTCTTGTTGATAGTATGGTAGCTAACTACACTGCTCTTAAAAAATTCAGAAACTCAGATGATTTTACACCTGCAATGGTTAATAACAAAAGACCAGATAGAGCAACTCTTGTATATTCAAATCTTATTAGAAGGTATTTTAAAAATACTACCCCTATAGTTTTAGGTGGAATTGAAGCAAGTTTGCGAAGGATAGCACATTATGATTTTTGGTCAAATAAGGTGCGTGGAAGTATATTATTTGATGCTAAGGCTGATATTTTAGTTTATGGTATGGCTGAAAAAACTATAGTAGAGTTAGCAAATGCATTAAAAGATAATAGTTCTTATGAAGATATAAGAGGATTATGTTATATATCAAAAGATAAAAAAGATAATTATATAGAATTACCAACTTTAAAAGAGTCTCAATATAAAAATGATAAATCAAAGTTTATAGATATGTTTCATCTTTTTTATGAAAATAACGACCCATTAACATCTAATGGTTTATACCAAGAACACAATGGAAGATATTTAATTCAAAACCCACCACAATTTTATATGGATGAAAAAGAGATAGATAATGTTTATAATCTACCTTATGAAAGAGAAGTACACCCTTTTTATGCAAAAGATGGAAAAGTTAAAGCTATGGAGACTATAAGGTTTTCAGTTACTACTCATCACGGTTGTTATGGTGAGTGTAATTTTTGTGCTATATCTGTTCATCAAGGTAGAACAATAAGAAGTAGAAGTGAAAAATCTATCTTAGATGAGGTGAAAGGTTTTACATCTAATCCAAAATTTAAAGGAGTTATATCAGATGTTGGAGGGGCTACTGCTAATATGTATGGATATGAGTGTAATAAAAAATTAGAAAAAGGGGTGTGTGAAGATAGAAGGTGTACAGGTTTTAAAATGTTTAATCCAAATAATAGAAAAAAAGAGTGGGATAATTATAAAATATGTCCAGTTTTAAAACCAAATCATCAAAGGAATATAAAACTTCTTCAAGATATTAGAAAAATAGATGGTGTTAAAAAAGTATTTGTAAATTCTGGAATTAGATATGATTTAATTAATGAAGATAAAAATTATGGGAAAGAGTATCTAAAGGAGATAGTTTCAAACCATATAAGTGGTCAAATGAAAATAGCCCCAGAACATAGTGAAACAAAAGTTTTAAAATATATGGGAAAACCAAGTAAAGAAGTTTTAACAGATTTTAAAGCAAATTTTGAACAATTAAATAAAAGTAGTGGTAAAAAACAATTCTTAACATATTATATGATAGCAGCTCACCCCGGAAGTACACAAAAAGATATGGAAGATTTAAAAAGATTTGCAAATGTGGATTTAAAATTAAATCCAGAACAGGTGCAAGTTTTTACACCAACTCCATCAACTTATTCTACTCTTATGTATTATACTGAGGTTGACCCGTGGAGTAGAGAAAAAATTTATGTAGAAAAAGACCCATTAAAAAAGCAAAAACAAAAAGATGTAGTTACTCAAAAGAGTTCTAATAATTATAATCGAAAAAAAAGAAGATAATAGAGATTTATCTTCTTTTTTATATATCTTTTAATGGCATAGGTTTACCAAAATAATAACCTTGAGTATAATCTATATCTAATTCATTTATTTTATTATATATCTCCTCTTCTGAAACAAATTCAGCAATAGTTTTAAGGTTTAACTCTTTACAGAAATTAGAGATTGTTTGTACAATTAATGCTTGTTTTGGCATTGTAGTTATATTTTTTATTAAAGAACCATCTATTTTTACATAATTAACATCAAGAGTATCTAATATATTAAAGTTTGAGTATCCTGCACCAAAGTCATCTATACCCATATTACAACCATACTTTTTAACTTCTGTTATAAAGTTTTTTACCATATTAAAGTCTTCTATCTCTTCACTCTCTAATAATTCAAAATCTAATAGGTGTGTAATATCACTATTTTTTGAAACAATATTTAATATAAAATCATAAGTAGGTTGATGAGATATATCTTCAAATGAAACATTTACAGCTATTCTAATATTTTTATCTCTTATAACTTCAATAACTTTACTAAGCATAACTTGTATAATCACAGGATAGAGTTTTGCTTTTTTTGCAATTGGTAAAAATTTATATGGAGGTATCTCTTTTCCATCATTATCTATATATCTTATTAATGATTCATATTTATATATCTCTTTTGTTTTAGATTTTATTATTGGTTGGAAGAACGGTTGGAAATTACCACTTTCTAAACCATTTTTTAGTTTTTTAATCCATTGTATATTTTCTCTATAGTCATTTTTTTGGTCAAACTTATCTTTATCATAAACTAAAACATCTATAAATTTATCTTTTGCTTTTTGTATAGTTCTTTGAACATATTCAAAAGCATGATTATCATCAGAATAAGCAATACCTACTGTTGTATCTATATTAACTTCATCATCATCTAATTTAAAATCATTTTTAGAGTTATAATCTAAAAAGTTAGTTATCATCTCTTTAAAATCATTTATATCTTTTGATTGGTCTAAAGATGAAACTACAAATCTATCTGAGCCAACTCTATATATTTTAAATTCATCTATATTAAAATATTCTTTTAATCTTTGAGTAAAAATATTTAATATAATATCTCCATTATCTTCCCCATATAGGTCATTTAGAAGTGAAAATTTATCAATATCAAGTAGTGCTATTAATGAACTCTCTTGTTCATTAATATATTTTAGTAAAGCATTTCTATTTGGTAGATGTGTAAGATTATCAATATATAAATCTCTTAGTTCATGATAAAGTAACGAACTAACCATAGTTTCAAGAAGTTTTTTCATATTTACAGGTTTTAGTACATATTTATCAATCCCTAGTTCAATAGCTTCTAATAGATATTCTGAATTAGAAAATGCAGTAGCTACAATAATAGGTACATTAGGGCTTATCTCTT
This sequence comes from Campylobacterota bacterium, assembly GCA_034717655.1. GTDB lineage: Bacteria > Campylobacterota > Campylobacteria > Campylobacterales > Arcobacteraceae > JAIOSF01. Next base: position 12,462 of record JAYELQ010000305.1, on the reverse strand, counting down.
TTATCTCTTTAGACATCTCTAAACCAGACATATTTGGCATATTTACATCTGTTATAATTAAATCTATCTCATCTTTATATTTTTTAAAATACTCTAAACCTATAGCACCATCTTCGGCTATATATTGTTTTTTTGTAAAAGATTTTAAAATTCCATTAGTAACTTCCCTAAGGGATACTTCATCTTCACAATATAATACAGTAATCTCTTTTAGTCTTGATACGTCTAATGTCATATTTTATACTACTCCTAAATATATTAAGATATAATAACATAAAATATATAAAAGAGTGCTACAAATGGAAAAAAAAGATGAAAAAGAGTTTCTTATTTTAAATATAGGGGGAACTTTTAACAAAGTTTATAATCCTATTTCGGGAAATTTAGATATAAATAAAGATAATAATATTATTAAAAATATTATAAATAAAACTAAAATAAAAAATATAAAAATAGATGGTATTATCTATAAAGATAGTTTAGATTTAACTAAAAAAGATAGGAGATATTTAGTAAATTATATAAAAAAATCTAACTATAATGATATTATTATAGTTCACGGAACTGATACTATTAATATTACAGCTAAATATTTAAATAAATATATAAAAGATAAAAATATAGTTTTAACTGGTTCTATGATACCTTATAGTATTAATGGCATAGAAGCAACATCAAATTTATTTTTATCTTATGGTTTTTTATTAAATTGTAAAAAAAATAATATATATATAGCTATGCACGGAATTGTAAAAAAGTTTAATAAAATAAAGAAAAATAGAGTAAAAGGGGTGTTTGAATGTCTTTAGTTAAGTGTACCCATTGCCATTTAGAATTTGATAAAAAAGTTATGATAATAGAAAATGATAAATCTTCTAATCAATTATACTTTTGTTGTAACGGTTGTCAAGGTGTTTACCATCTATTAAAAGATGATGGTTTAGATAATTTTTATGATAAATTAGGAAATAATACTTTAGATAAACCTATTGCTATTGGTGAAGATAGTTCAAACTTTGATATGGAAAGTTTTGAGAAAAGATATATAAAAACAACAAATGATGGATTTAAAAGGGTTGATTTAATAATAGAGGGTATCCATTGTGCTGCTTGTATATGGTTAAATGAGAAGATATTAGGTGAAACTAAAGGTGTTTTTGAAGCTTCTATTAATTTTACTAATAATAAAGCAAAAATAGTATGGGATGATGATGTTATAAAATTATCCACTATTATAGATAAAATTAGAATGATAGGTTATAATGCTTACCCTTATGATAGAACAGATAGTGAAAAGAAAGCTACTAGAAATAAAAAAGATTACTTTTTAAGAATGAGTATAGCTATATTTGCTTCTATGAATATTATGATGATAGATGTAGCTAAATATACAGGTTATTTTACAGGTATGAAAGATGAAACATTAACTCTTATACATATAGTAGAATTTATATTTTCAACTCCAGTTTTGTTTTATAGTGGTTGGATATTTTTTAAAGGTGCTTACTATGGACTAAAGAATAATATTATAAATATGGACTTTTTAGTTAGTGCAGGGGCAACTTTAACATATATATACTCTTTATATGTTTTATTTGGAGGAGGTGGACATAGTTATTTTGATAGTGTTGCTATGATTATCACATTTGTTCTTGTTGGTAAATATCTTGAAGTTATAGGTAAAAAAAGTGCTGTTGATACTATGGATAAGATAAAATCTTATATACCATTAGAGGCTACTGTTATTAAAGATAATGTTAAAACTATTGTAGAGTTAGATAAAATAGAAGTTGGTGATATAATAGAGGTTAAAAATGGTGAGAAAGCTAGTGTTGATGGTGTAGTGATATCTGGAATATCATCTTTTGATGAAAGTAGTATAAGTGGAGAATCTACACATATAGAAAAAAATATAGGAGATAATATATTTAGTGGGACTATAAATGTAGATGCAGTTGTAAGATATAAAGCAACTAAAAACTATGCAAACTCAACACTAAATAATATTGTAGAGTTATTAGAAGACTCTTTAAATTCTAAACCAAAAATAGAAGATAGAGCAAATGAGTTATCAAAATATTTTTCTGTTGTAATATTATCTTTAGCATTAGGTACATTTTTTGGTTGGTATTTTTATAATGGAGAGTTTGAAAATTCTTTAATTATAGCAATATCTGTTATAGTTATAGCCTGCCCTTGTGCATTAGCTTTGGCTACTCCGATAGCTAGTTTAATAGGTGTTAGTTGGTTGGCAAAAGAGGGGATACTTTTTAAAGAAGCAAAATTTATAGAGGTTTTATCAAACATATCTACAGTTGTTTTAGATAAAACAGGTACTATAACTACAGGTAAATTAAAAGTTATTAACTCTAATGATATAAAATTAGATAAAGAGAAGTTAAATATACTTTATTCTCTTGTGGATAGTTCAAATCACCCTGTAAGTTTAGCTATAAAAGAGTATCTTAAAAGTGAATATAAAGATTTAGAATTATTAGATTTAGATGAAGTTATTCAAATACCAGCAACTGGAATTGAAGCTAAATATAAAGAGCATAATATTTATGGTGGAAAAGATAAAAGTGATAAAAAATACAACTCTACTATTTATCAATTTATTATAGATGATGAGGTATTATATACTTTTAAATTAGAAGACACTATAAGGGAAGATGCTAAGAATACTATAAAAGAGTTACAAAAAGAGGGTATTGAAGTTATTATTTGTAGTGGTGATAATGAGTTAGTAGTTGAAAAAATAGCAAAAGAGGTAGGTATATCTAGTTATAACTCAAATATGTCACCTATAGATAAGGCTAACTTTATAACATCTCTTAAAGAAAGAAATAAAAAAGTGCTTATGGCTGGAGATGGTATTAACGACTCGTTAGCATTAAGTAAAGCAGATATCTCTATAGCTATGGGTAAAGGTGCTGATATATCTATAGCTATTAGTGATATTGTATTATTAAATGATAAATTAGATGGATTAAGAAAAAGTTTTTTTATATCAAAAAGAACTTTCTCTTTTATAAAACAAAATCTTACTATATCTTTAGTATATAATGTTATAACTATACCAATAGCAGTTATGGGATATGTGATACCTTTAGTAGCAGCTTTATCTATGAGTCTTAGTTCGTTACTTGTTGTTGGTAATAGTATGAGAATAAAGAAAAGGAAAATATAAGAATGAATGGTATATTAATTTTAGAATTAACAGTTGGGATTATAGTAAGTTTTACCCTTTTAGGTATATTTATATGGGCTGTAAGACAAGGTCAATTTGATGATGGTAAAAAAATGATGAATGGACTTCTTAATGATACTCAAGAGGATTTGCAAGATGCTATTAGAAAAGATAAAAAAACAAAAGAGATGCTTAAAAATAAAAAGGATAAATTAAACTAAAATTAAGAAAAGTTGAAGTAAAATATGTTTTATATTGTAATAAAGGTTCTAATATGAAAAGAAAATTATATAAAAATTTATTAATAACATCTACTAGTTTATTATTAACTAGTTCTCTTTATGCTACACAGGAGTATGCACAAATACATCCAGTATCAGATAAAAAACAAAATACTACTATCTCTAATAATAGTGGTGGCTTTGTTAAAAACAATAGTATTAATAATGATTTTACTCATATTAAAAAACCTAAAAATTATTCATTTAATGAAAGAAGTATTCATAAAACTATAGATGATACGGTTGTTGAGTTATCAAATAGACTTTTAGCCACAAGTAGAATTGCTTCAGATGATTATGGAGAATTAGCTATAACTTCATTTGTTGATTTAAATCAACTAAATAAAACTACAAAATTTGGAAGAACATTAGCTGAGAGTATGTTTGATGAACTTTTTGGAAAAGGTTTTCATGTTGAAGATATAAGGGGTACAAACTCAATAACTGTAAATAGTGAAGGTGAATATTTTATTACAAGAGATATAAATAAACTTCATAAAAATATAAGAAATAAATATATTTTAGTTGGAACTTATAGTAAGTTTAAAAGTAATATTTTAATAAATGCTAGGATTTTAGATAATCAATCTGGAAAAGTTGTTGCTTCTGCTAGGTCTTATTATTATTCTGATGATTGTAAAACATTAGAAAATTGTGAATATATAAAGCCTCGAACATTAGCTATTGTTACAGATAATTGTTCAAAAGAGGAGTGTGGTGAAAATGGTAAAAGAAAACCATATTATTATAATAAATATAATAAAAGAAGGAGTTCTGTAGAACTATTAGACCTTTCTACAAGAGTTAATACACCTGTTTTACCTGATAGACAAAATAGAAATGTATCAATAGATTTTATAAAGTAAAAAAGGATATAAATTGTATAAAAATAATATAAAGAAAATTTTAATATCTTCATTTTTAGCTACATCTCTTTGTGCTTCAAGTGTAAGTATATCTACAGATAACACAGGTGATTTTTTGATAGCTCCTATATATATGGCAAAAGGTGATATCTGTAGTGAAGTAAAAGTTATGAATACAAATGAGTATAGCTCTATTTTAGCAAAAATAGCTATAAGGGAAAAAATAGCTTCTCACGAAGTTGATTTACCAATATTATTATCTCCAGGTGATGTTTGGTCTGGTATGATTTGTCAAAATAAAGAGGGAAGAGTAATACTTCAAAGTGATGATGATTCAAATTATCCAGATGCAAAAGAGATACTACACAATGGTATTGACCTTTTAGAACACGGAATAATCACTAGCTATAGAGAAAATGATTATAATAAAGGTTATGTAGAATTAAATGGTAAAGGTTTTGAATTAGAAGAGATTCAAAAAACAAATTTAGATTTTACAAATGGTTATATAGAGATATATCCAATAGCTCAATATGATGAAGGGACTAAACAAAAAGTATCTAAAGAACTTTTAGCATTAAGATGGAATAGATTAATAGATAGTGATACTTCAGATAAAAAATTAAGAAAATATGGTGTAGATGAAAATAGTTTAAGTGGTGTTGTATCTTTTAGAACTAAAGGGCAAGAGACTTCATCTATGGAGATGACAGCATTTAAAAATACACATAGTAGCCAAGTTTTAGGGGAACATATCAATTTTACAAGTGATAGTAATCCAGATATTTTAATAGGTAAAGATAGTAAAATAGAGATATTAAAACTTCTTCAAAGTAGAGATTTATATTTTAGCTATGATAATCAAGGTATAGACCAATATTTATACCTTACATTCCCTTTTGGATATAAGGAGAAGCAATCAAGAAGATTTAAACTTGTAGTTAGAAATATGCAAGAGGAGAGAAGTGTATCTGTATTTTCACCTAGATTTATTATGAGAAATGAACAAGCTAGTGTTAGTATTGAAAGTTTAATTTCTCAAACTAATAATAATGCAAAATTTACAAAAGGTATGATAAAAATAGAAGATATTAGAAATAATGATAAATCTCAATTAGGAAAAAATAAAATAGCATCTATCTTACCTGTAAAAGCTAGAATATCTAAAATAGGTTCTAAAGATATTCTAATAGATAGTAGAAAAATTCCTTTAAAATAAGAATTTTATTTAATCATTGATTTATATTTTTTTAGTTATAATTTATTAAAAATATAAATCAAGAGGGTTCTATGAAATTTACTTTATCTTTAGTTACAGCATTATTACTATTTAATGGTTGTACAAATACTCAAACAAATGTTTCTCCACATAAACAAGAGGTTACCACTGCAGAGGATAGCGTTTTATTAGATGTTAGAAATAAAGAATATCGTAACCCTAATTTAAATACAGGTACAATATATCAAAATTTAAATGGTGCTATTGATGCTATTGCTGATGAGTTATTTTCAACAATATCAATTGAAAAGAGACCTAGTATAATACTTACATCTTTTGTTGATTTAAATCAATTAAATAAAACTACTACATTTGGAAGACTTTTAAGCGAAAGTATGTATAATGAGTTACATATTAGAAAATTTAATATAACAGATTTTAGAGGTCAGGATGCTGTATCTGTAAATGCAGATGGTGAGTTTCATATCACAAGAGATACAGATAAATTAAAAGACCATATTGAGTCAATAGAGTTTGTTTTAGTTGGAACTTATGTAAGATTTGAAGAGAGTAGTGTATTATTAAATGCTAGAATTATGGACTCTGAATCTGGAAAAGTTGTATCAACTGCTCGTATTATATATAAACCAAAAGATTGTGGATTATACAATATTTGTAAAGATAATTTAACAAATGGAGATGGTATTCAAATAATAACTGATAATTGTTCAACAACATCTTGTCCCACTCAAGAGTGTACAAATGGAACTTGTATTAAATAGTATATGAAAAGTAATATAAAAAACTCTATTTTTATAATATCTACAGCTATTTTATTTAATGCTTGTTCTTATAAAAATATAGAAACATATCAAAATAATGATAATAACTTAAATTGTAATCAAATTACAACTAAAATTGCTGATTTAATAGATGAAAATAGTAAAATAAATGAAACTACAGGATTAGAAGATAAAAGTATTTTTACTTGGATTATTTGGCCTGTGTTTGGTACATATAATCAATTTAAAGCTTCTAACTCAAGAGATAGTGTAGATAGTAGATATGAAAGATTAATAAATTTAAAATATAATCAAGGTTGTGAATTAACAGATAAAGAGAGATATTTTATGAATAATAAAGGTAGATTATCAGATAAGTTGCCACAAGTTAAATAGATATAAAATATATCTATTTAGTTTTATTTATTTATTCCTACTATTTTTTTCCTCTATTCCACTCATTCCAAATCGTCTAGCTATCTCTTGTTTTATTCTATCTGGAGATATATCTTTTGAAGCTAATGCAACTAGAGTATGATATAAAAGGTCACTTGCTTCATAAATAATTTCTTCTTCATTATTATCTTTTATAGCAAAGGTAAATTCACCAGCTTCTTCTACTATTTTTTTAAGCATAGAGTTTTGTTCACCTTGAAGTAGTTTTGCTGTGTATGATTTTGTAGCATCATCATTTTTTCTATCTTGTATAGTATGGTAGAGAGTATCAATCACACCATAAGAACCTACTGTATCTATCTTAACTTCTTGAGTTGTTTTTTCTGTTTTTATATCTGTAAAAAAACAACTTTTTCTCCCTGTATGACAAGCAACACCATTTTGATTTACTTTTAGTAATATAGTATCTTTATCACAATCTAACATCACTGAAACTACCTCTTGTGTATGGTTAGAACTTTCCCCTTTTCTCCAAATTCTTTGTTTACTTCTACTAAAATAGTGAGCATAATTTGTTTTTATAGTGAGTTCTAATGCTTCTTTATTCATATATGCTAACATTAAAACTTCATTTGTTTCATTATCTTGTGTGATAACAGGTATTAATCCATTATTTTTTTGAAAGTCTATTTTATTAATCATTTTTAGTTTATCCTTAAATTAAAATTTATTAGTATAATTGATATGAAAACCTTTTACTGCTTTCTCTTCCATATCTACATCTAAAGTTGGTGTAAAAGATGAAATATCATCTTTTGTCTTATTATCGCTATTATATTCAAACTTTTTCGGTTCTGTAAAGTTGAAATCTTTTATGTTATTTTCTGTTTCTATGCTATAGTTTATTTCAGGTACAATAATAATTTTATCTATATTATTTAATTT
>JAYELQ010000305.1:0-4683 GCA_034717655.1 Campylobacterota bacterium | reverse complement strand
TCTTATTATCGCTATTATATTCAAACTTTTTCGGTTCTGTAAAGTTGAAATCTTTTATGTTATTTTCTGTTTCTATGCTATAGTTTATTTCAGGTACAATAATAATTTTATCTATATTATTTAATTTTTCTTCAAGTTTTATATTTTCTTCTTTTATTATATTATTAATATTTTTAAGATTTGTAATATTATCCTCTAAATAAATTATTTTATTCTTTAGATTAGTTATCTTATTATTTAGTTGTTCATTGTTTTGACTATATACTTTTTGATTACTTTTATGTTCTTTTAAATTATTTTGAAGATTGTTATTTTCTTTTAGTAATTGTGATATTAAATTTTGATAGTTGTATAATTCTTTATACCCTAACACTAAACCTATTAGTAATACTAGAGTAACTATATATAATATTTTTTTCATATTTAAAATTCTTTTTATTAAAGTGTGACTAAAAGAGATAAATCTCTTTTAGTTTTAGTTATGTGCTGAAGATATCTGTTTATTATCTTTAGTATCTACCCATATATTTGGTGTTGAACCACCAGGAGTTAAGAAAATTTTAGCATCTTGATTTTCTCTTAATGCTTCATTGAATTTACCTTGTATTTTAATTTGTTCTAATTCTAATAGTTGTCTTGTTAAACTTTGAGAAATTAGTTTATTTGCTTCAGCTTGTGCTTTTGCTTCAATAGCTACAGCATCTGCTCTACCTTGTGCTTCAATTCTATTAGCTTCTGCATCACCTGTAGCTTTAGCAGCTCTTTTTTCAGCTTCTTGCTTAGTTCTTAAAACTTCGTATTTAACTCTTTCTGACTCTTGATTTGCAACTTGTACTTTTTCTATTTGCTCTTTAATTTTAGTTGGAAGTACTATCTCTCTTAATTGAACTGATTCTATAGATACAGGTTTTCCACTTAAAGCTTCTATCTCTGTTCTAATACCATTTTCAATTAGTGTTGCTATCTCATTTCTTTTTGTAGGAAGTGTTTCTGCATTAAATCCACCAACAACATTTCTTACAATATTTCTAACCACAGGATTTACAATTTTATCTTCCCAAGAAAGACCCCATGTAGCTATAGTTGTAGGAGCACCGTGTGGTAATAATTTATACTGAACAGTTAATTCAATAGATACAGGTAACCCTCTAGCATCAAGAATATTAATAGCTGGATTTATTTTAATTCCACTATCTCTACCACTCATAGCTTCTAAACTTTTATAATTTATAAGTCTTACTTTTGTATCAACTGTTATAACTTTTTGTATAAAAGGCATAAAAAGATGAAAACCTGGTTGTAAAGGTGTAGTTTCATATTTACCTGTAGTAACTTTAATACCAACTTCACCTGAGTTTATAATTATATAAGGTTTTGAAACAAACAGTATACCTGCTATTAGAAGAACTATATAAAAAATTCCAGACTTTTGAAATAGATTCGGGGCTTGAAAAGGTGGTTGATAATCTCCACCTCCACCATTATTACTATTTTTAGGCTCTTTTGAAGAACCACCATTATTACTCTCTTTTTGTCGTTTTTTAAAATAATCGTTGTCGATTGGCATTACTTAATTTCCTTTTTATAAATATATCTTATCTTATTTAATTTTTCTTTAATATAGTCTATGTTTAACAAATTAATTAATATATGTTAAATCTTTTAAATATTTCTCATTCTTTCCAGCAACTGCATCAAAATAAGCTGTTTGTAGTTTTTCTGTTATAGGACCTCTGCTTCCACATCCAATAACTCTTGCATCTACATCTCTAATTGGAGTTACCTCTGCTGCTGTTCCTGTTAAAAAACACTCATCACAAATATATATCTCTTCTCTTGTTACTTTTCTTCTCTCTACTTTTATACCCATATCAATTGCTAACTCTATAATAGTTGCTTGTGTAATTGATTTTAGAGCATTATCACTAGGAGGTGTTACTAATATTCCATTTTCTACCATAAAAAATGCAGCACCACTTGCTTCTGCTATATACCCTTGGTCGTCTCTTAAAAGAGCTTCATCATATCCAGCTTCAACAGCTTCATATTTAGCCATTTGAGAGTTTAGATAATTTGCAACAGCTTTAGCTTTTCCCATACCTGAAGTATTTGGTGTTCTTGTCATAGAAGATATTTTTAATCTAATACCATTTTTTAGCCCCTCTTCACCTAGATAAGCTCCCCATTTCCAAGCACTAATAGATACATTTACAGGACAATCTTTATGATATAGTCCCATCACTCCATAACCTAGATATACAAGAGGTCTTATATAAGCACCTTCAAAAAGTTCATTTTCTTGAAGAAGTTTTACTTGTGCATCACATAATTCATCTACACTATAATCAACATCCATAAGTGTCATTTTAGATGAGTCTATAAGTCGTTTTGTATGCTCTTTAAGTTTAAAAATTGCACATCTTCCATCGTGTGTTTTATATGCTTTTGTACCCTCTATAGCACCATTACCATAATGTAAAGTGTGTGTAAGAACATGTACTTTTGCATCATCCCAAGGAGTAAATTCCCCATCCATCCATATATATTTTGCTTTATCCATAATATTTCCTATATTTTTATCTTATATTTTATCTAAAAAAAGTTAAAAAAAGATATAATCTTTTTATGAATAATATTTTAACAATTAAACAAATAGATGAAATACTTGCAAATAGAGTCAAAAATTACAAATTTAAGTTATTAAAAGAGATGCCACAACCTACTAGTTTTAAAGATATAGATAAAGCAACAAATAGAATAATAGAAGCAATAAATTCATTTGAAACTATTAATATAGTTGGCGATTATGATGTAGATGGTGTAACTTCTACTGCTATTATGGTTAGTTTTTTTGCTGATTTAGGGGTAGAGGTAAATCATATTATACCAAATAGATTTGAACATGGTTATGGGTTAAGTCCAAAGATTTTAGATATGATAGAAGATGGTTTAGTTATAACTGTAGATAATGGTATAAGTGCTTATAAATCAGCTAAAATTTGTAAACAAAGAGGATTAGATTTAATAATAACAGACCATCATACAGTTGCAGATGAGTTACCTGAAGCTTATGCTATTATAAATCCAAAACAAAATGGTTGTACTTTTCCATTCAAAGAGATATGTGGAGCTCAAGTAGCTTGGTATCTTTGTGCAAATATAAAAAAATCATTAGCTATAGATTATAATTTAATGAAATATTTTGATTTCTTAGTTTTAGCGATAGTAGCTGATATTATGCCTATGGTTAGTTTAAATCAAACTATGGTAAAAGTTGGACTTAGAATTTTAGAAAAATCACAAAGACCTGCTTTTATAGTTCTTAGAGAAAGGTTTGAATTATTAACTATTACAGAAGATGATATAGGGTTTAAAATAGCTCCACTTATTAATTGTGCAGGTAGAATGGAAGATGCTTCAATAGCATTAGATTTTTTATTGGCATTTGATACTATTGAAGCAAATATACAATTAGATACTTTAATAGAGTTAAATGAGAAAAGAAAACTAGAACAATTAGATATTTTTAAAGATTCAAAATTACAAGTTAATGAAGATGATAAAGTTATAGTTGTTGCTAGTGAGAGATGGAATGAAGGTATTATAGGTATAGTTGCTTCAAAATTATGTGAACAATATAATAAACCTGCATTTGTATTTAAATTAAATGATAATATTGCAAAAGCTAGTGCAAGAAGTACATCTCAAACTCATCTATATAATTTAATAGATAGCTGTAAAGATAAGGTTATAGGTTTTGGTGGACATAAACAAGCAGCTGGACTAAGTATAAAAATAGAAGATTTAGAACTTTTTAAAATAGAGTTAAATAATAATATAATAACCCTACCAGTAGAACCAGAAAGTTCTGATGAAGCTATAATGGGAGAATTTGATATATCATATTGTGATGAAAATATATTTAATTTAATAGAATCATATAGACCTTTTGGTCATAAAAATAGATATCCTATTTTTAGATTTAATAATTTAGAGATTTTAAATATAGTTAAAATGGGAAAAAGTAAAGAGTTTACAAAGTTAGTTGTAACAAATGGTATCACTAGTGTTGAGGTTGTTATTTTTACAGAATTTGAAGATATTAATATTGGTGAGAAAATAACTTTTAGTGCTACTATATCAAAAAATGAATTTAGAAATAATATAAAATATAATTTAATATTTAAAAGTTTACTATAATAGTTCAAATGTTATTTTATTAACATTTGAACTAAATAAAAATTATTTACCTAAACCTGTTGCTCTTAAGTCAGCTTCGCTATATCTAGCAACTTGACCTTTCATAATACCTTTCATTGGTCCACCATAAGTACCATTCTTATATCCTACTAGTGAATCAGAAACTGCTTGTTTTGTCATTTCTCTAACAACTAAAGACTTTCCAAGTGCATGTTTTTCAAAGTTAGCACCGTGACAACCTTTACAAGCTCCTAAATTAACTGCAGCAAATGCAGCAACACTACATACTAATGTTCCTAAAATGATTTTTTTCATAATATTTCTCCTGTAATTTTTATTTAACAAATACTACACTTTATTTACTTTATTTTATCTTATATATATTATGATATAATAATTATATTATAAGAAAGTAACAAAATGATAAAAAAGGTAATAATATATGTGTGGAATTGTTGGTTATATAGGAAATAAAAATACAAA
>JAYELQ010000304.1:0-5344 GCA_034717655.1 Campylobacterota bacterium | reverse complement strand
TATTTTTGGTGCAAATATAGTTTTAACTCCATCTAATTTAGGTATGCAAGGCTCTATAGATAAAGCTAAAGAGATAGTAAAATCAGATGAAAAAGCTATACTATTAGACCAATTCTCAAATATCTATAATCCAGATATTCATCAAATAACAACTGCAAATGAGATACTAAATGATATGGATAATAATATAGATATATTTGTAACATCAGTTGGAACAGGTGGAACTTTAACAGGTACTGCTAAAGTATTAAAAGAGAAGCTACCAAATATAAAAATTGTAGCAGTAGAACCATATAATAGTGCTGTATTAAGTGGTGAAAAAGCAAACCCACATAAAATACAAGGTATAGGAGCTGGATTTATACCATCTATTTTAGATACAAATATCTATAATGATATTATAAAAGTAAAAGATGAAGAAGCTATAGAGATATCTAAAAAACTAGCAAAAAAGGAGGGGCTTTTAGTTGGTATCTCTTCAGGAGCTAATATATATGCTGCTCTTAAATTAGCAAAAGAAAACCAAAATAAAAAAATAGTTACTATTTTATGTGATGATGCTCAAAGATATTTAAGTACTGAGTTATTTGATTAGATGAGAATACTAGGTAAAGGAAAAACTGCTAAAGCTATAAAAGAGATATATCCAAATGTTTCACTTTATGATGATAATAATAGAGATAAGTTTGATAAAAATAGTTTAGAAAAAACGATAGTAAGTCCAGGTATCCCCCCACACAACTTTTTAGTAAAAAATAGTAAAAATATAATAAGTGATTATGATCTATTTTTAAATAAAAGCCATTTTACTATATGGATTAGTGGAACAAATGGTAAAACAACAACAACAAAGATGTTATACCATCTTTTAAAAGAAAAAGAATATTTTATGGGTGGTAATGTTGGAACACCTCTTGCTAATATAAAAGATAACAAAAATCTAATACTAGAAACATCATCTTTTACAATGCATTATACAAATAAAGTAAAACCTAATATATATATACTTTTACCCATATCAGATGACCACTGTAGTTGGCATGGGAGTTTTAAAGAGTATGAAAAATCGAAACTAAAGCCTTTAAAGAATATGAAAAAAAATGATATAGCTATAATTCCAAGAAAATATAAAAATATTAAAACTAGAGCTAACAGTTATTATTATAATAGTTCTAAAGATTTAGCAAATTTATTTAATATAGATAAGAATAGATTAAAATTTAAAGAACCATTTTTAATTGATAGTTTATTATCTTTAATAACTTATAAAATATTATTTAATAAAGTTAAATATAAAAAAATAAATAACTTTATTCAAGATCCACATAAACTAGAAGAGTTTTTTGATAATAAAAATAGATTATGGGTAGATGATAGTAAAGCTACAAATATAGATGCAACTATACAAGCTTTAAAATCATATAAAAATAAAAAAATATTTATTATTTTAGGTGGAGATGATAAGGGATCTGATTTAAAACCTCTTTTTAAAGAGATTAAAAAATATAATATAACTATTTATGCTATTGGTAAAAATAGTGATAAAATTATAAAACTCTCTAAAAAATATAATATATTGGCTATTAAATCTACTAAACTAAACAAAGCTGTTAATAAAATATATAAAAATAGAAAATTTACAAAGCAAAAATCTGTAGCTTTACTATCTCCAGCGTGTGCTTCATTAGACCAATTTAACTCTTACAAACATAGAGGTGAAGAGTTTAAAAAAAATATAAAAAAAACAAAGGAAAAAAATGCATAAATATGCAAACTATAAAGATGTAGACCAAGAACAATTACAAAAAGATATAGATGATATAAAAAGTAATATTGGAGACCCAACACAAGAAGATTTTGAACATTTGTTAAAATTAGAAAGATGGGGAAGAGGATTTACAATAAGTGGATTTTCATTAATTTTATTAATAGTTTTTTATATAGATTCATTAAGTACAATCTCTATTGTTTTAATATCTATACTATCAAGTATTTTAATAGGTATAGGAAATGTATCAAGATGGAGTGATATAGCTCACCCTATATTGCACGGGGCTTATGATAAAGTACCTAATATACCATATAGATATACAAAAAAAGGTTTTGCTAGTGGTAATAGAAGATTTATTGATTGGTTAGATTGGATAAAACCAGATGCTTGGATATTTGAACATAATATTATGCACCATTACCATTTAGGTGAATTAGATGACCCAGATAATATTGAAAAAAATATGGTTTGGCTACATGAATCAAAAGTTCCTATGTTTTTTAGATATGTTTTTGTTTATGTTTTTGCATTAACTTGGAAACTAACATATTATGCACCAAATACTTTAAGAATATTAGAAAACAAAGAGAGAGCTAGAAAAAAACTCCCTCCAAAAAGAAAATATGAGATTAGCCCTTTTAAAGAAAATGGTTTAGAGTTATGGAAAAACTATATATTACCTTTTGGTTTAACAAAATTTATACTTTTACCTTTACTTTTTTTACCATTTGGTACAACTGCATTAATTACTGTTTTTACAATTATGGTTATGTCTGAAATATATGCAAATTTTCACTCTTTTTTAGTGATTACACCTAATCATTCAGCAGAAGATATATATCAATTTTCAACACCTCATAAAACACAAGGTGAATATTATCTAAGACAAATTATGGGGAGTGTGAATTATAATACAGGAAGTGACTTAGTAGATTTTCTACACGGTTTTTTAAATTATCAAGTTGAACACCATATTTTTCCAGATAGAACAAACTTCTTTTATCAAAAGAGTCAACCAATAATAAAAGAGATTTGTAAGAAACATAATCTTGAATATAGACAAGAAAGTGTTTTTAAAAGATTTTTTATGACTTTAGAATTAATGGTAGGAAAAACAAAAGTATTAAGAATAGATGGTATTTAATATATTTATTAAGTTATATTTAGATAGAATATTGTGATATTATTTTAAAAGGATTTTACTATGAGCAATGATTTAATAGGTTCAATGCTACCGCTAATCATATTATTTGCGATTTTTTACTTTCTAATTATTAGACCACAACAAAAGCAACAAAAAGAGCATCAAGAGATGAGAGATAATTTGCAAAAAGGTGATAAGATTATCACTAATGGTGGTTTACTAGTTGAGATAACAAAAGTTGAAGAGGAATTTTTAACTACAAAGACTATTGATGGTAGTGTTTTAAGAGTTATAAAAACTCATATAGCTAGTAAATGGGAAGATTAGTCAAAAGGATATAAATTTGCGAATATTTAACTACAGACTAGTTATCTTTATGCTAGTTACAGTATTTGGTATAGTTTTTGCTATACCATCTCTTCTTCAAAGTGAAAGTGGTAAAAAAATCTCTTTAGGTTTAGACTTACAAGGTGGTTTACATATGCTTTTAGGTGTTGAAACACAAAAAGCTATAGAGGGAAAAATCAAGTCACTAGCTGCTACAATACAATATTTTGCAGATAATGAAGATATATTAATAGAAGACTTAACTATAGAAAAAGATAATTTATCATTTTCACTTTTAGATTCAGATGAAGCCCCTAAGATAGATAATATGCTAGCTGAAATCACGGGTCTAAAAATAAATAAAAGTGAAGAGTTTATATATTTTGTATATTTAACAGATATTGAAACAGCAGTTGTAAAAGATATGGCAGTTTCTCAAGCAGTTGAAACAATAAGAAATAGACTTGATCAATTTGGATTAGCAGAGCCTTCTGTTACTAGACAAGGGAAAACAGATATTGTTGTTGAATTACCAGGGATTAAAACAGCACAAGAGGAGCAAAGAGCAAGGGAACTAATAAGTAAACCTGCAAATCTTGAGCTTATGGCTGTAGATGAACTAAAAGCAGACCAAGTATATAATATGTCTAATGAAGATGCTCAACTATTAGGTGATACTATACTTGAAGATGCTAAAGATGCAAATATAAAATATTTAGTTAAACAAATACCAATACTAACAGGTTCTCAAGTTGTCGATGCAAAAGTTGCATTTGACCAACAAACAAATCAACCAATTATAAACTTTACACTTAGTACTTTTGGTGGTAAGCTATTTGGAGATTTTACTGAAAAGAATATTGGTAAAAGACTTGCTGTTGTTCTTGATGGGAAAGTATTTTCAGATCCAGTTATAAGAGAAAGAATTGGTGGAGGAAGTGGACAAATCAGTGGTAACTTTACTGTAAGTGAAGCTGGAAATGTAGCTATTGCATTAAGAAGTGGTGCTTTACCAGCTCCTGTAATTATGCTAGAAAAAAGAAGTGTCGGACCTAGTTTAGGTGCTGATAGTATTAGAAATTCTATGTTAGCTTTATCTTTTGGATTTTTACTAGTTGTAGTGTTTATGGTTTTTTATTATGGTATAGGTGGAATTATTGCAAATATTGCACTTATAACAAACCTTTTTATTATTATAGCTGTTATGTCTATGTTTGGGGCTACTTTGACTCTTCCAGGTATGGCGGGTATTGTTTTAACTGTTGGTATGGCAGTAGATGCAAATGTTATTATTAGTGAACGAATAAGGGAACTTTTAAAATCAGGTGCAAGTATACCAAAAGCTATAGAGAATGGTTATAAAAATGCTATGAGTGCTATTGTTGATGCTAATGTAACTACAATACTTGTAGCTATTATACTTTATGCTTACGGAACAGGTCCTGTTAAAGGTTTTGCTATTACTATGAGTATTGGTATATTAGCTTCAATGATAACAGCTATTATAGGAACACATGGTATGTATGAAGCTATTATGCCTAAAATGACAAAAGATAATAACTTAAAAAAATGGTTTGGAGTTAGATAATGGAGATGTTTAAAAAAAATAAAACATATAACTTTATGGGTAAGAGATTACCTTTTTTAGGGTTTTCTGCTATTTTAGTAGTTGCATCTTTTATATTATTATTTACAAAAGGTCTAAATCTTGGTATTGATTTTTCAGGTGGAACTTTAATACAAGTACAATATACACAACAAGCACCTATAAATCAAATTAGAGATATTTTAAAAACAAATCAAAAGTTTGAAAAAGCTACTGTTACTAAATTTGGTTCAGATGATGAAATTATTATCAAAATACCAACATCAAGTACAAGTTTAGGTAAAGATATAGGTGATGAAACAAGAGAGATTCTAAAATCAACTGGTAATTATAAAATTAGAAGAGTTGATATGGTTGGTCCAAAAGTTGGAGATGCATTACAAACAAAAGGTATAACTGCTTTATCTTTAGCTTTAATTGTTATTTTAATTTATGTATCTTTTAGATTTGAATGGCGATTTGCGGTAGCTTCTATATTAGCTTTAATTCACGATAT
>JAYELQ010000303.1:0-5352 GCA_034717655.1 Campylobacterota bacterium | reverse complement strand
GGTTTTTTGAATTTGTTTTTGAGTTTCTTTTTTATTTTGTTTTATTTTATTTTTTTTCATATTTTAATTAAAAAAAAGAATAAAGATATTAATCTTTATCCTTTTAAATAGTTATTTATAACTAGTTTTTAGTTGTATCAACTATTTTATTTGCTGCAATCCACGGCATCATAGTTCTTAATTCAACTCCAGTTTTTTCAATAAGAGTCTCTTTTTGATTATTTCTTTCAGCATTCATTCTAGGGTATCCAGCTTGACCTTCTAGTATAAAGTCTTTTGCAAATCTACCATCTTGAATCTCTTTTAATAAATCTCTCATAGCCTGTTTTGATTCATCATTAATAATTCTTTTTCCAGCAATGTAATCACCATACTCAGCTGTATTAGATATAGAATATCTCATATCAGCAATACCACCTTCAAACATTAAATCAACAATAAGTTTTAACTCGTGAAGACACTCAAAGTATGCCATTTGTGGGTCATAACCAGCTTCTGTTAATGTTTCAAAACCAGCTTGAACTAGTGCAGTAGCTCCACCACATAATACAGCTTGCTCTCCAAATAAATCAGTTTCTGTTTCATCTTTGAAAGTTGTTTCAATAATAGCAGTTCTTCCACCACCAATAGCACTAGCATAAGATAAAGCTAATTTTTTTGTTTTACTACTTGGGTCTTGACCAATAGCGATTAAATCAGGAATACCACCACCTTTTACAAATTCACTTCTTACAGTGTGTCCCGGAGCTTTTGGTGCTATCATAGTTACATTGATATCTTTTCTAGGTGTAATTCTTCCATAGTGAATATTAAAACCGTGTCCAAATGCTATAGTAGCACCTTTTTTAAGGTTTGGCTCAATCTCATTAGCATAAATTTCTGATTGGTTTTCATCTGGAAGAAGTATCATAACTACATCTGCTTTAGCACTAGCTTTAGCAACTGTAAGTACTTCAAAACCTTTTGCTTTAGCTTTATCCCAAGATGAACCACCTTTTCTAAGTCCAACAATAACTTCAACACCACTATCTCTTAAATTTTCAGCATGAGCATGACCTTGAGAACCAAATCCAATCATAGCTACAACTTTTTTCTTAATTATATTAATATCACAATCTTTATCATAATAAACTTTTAATGACATATTATTTCCTTTTATTTAATTTATTTGGGATTATATCTAAATGAGAATAAAAAAGGCTTAAAAATTAAGCTTTTTTTGGTATCTCTATTTTAAAACAAGCACCAAAATAGTTATTATCTTTTATTTTTAAAGCTTTATTTGATACTGTTAATTTTCCTAACATATGTTTTTCAACAATATCTTTAGACATATATAAACCTATACCTGTTCCTTGTGATTGATGTTTAGTTGTAAAGTATGGGTCAAATATTTTACCTATTATATCTTCAGGTATCCCACCTGCAATATCGTGAATATATATAATATTATTATTTTGGTTTGTATCATAAGATATATCTACATATTTCTCTTTGATATTTTTTTCTACTAAAACATCTTTTGCATTATTTAATATATTTAGAAAAACTTGAGATAGTTCACTTGGCATACCATTTGATATAAGTTCAACATCATTAAAATCATCTTTTATAATATTGATATCATAATCTTTATAAACAGCGTGTGTAATAGACATTGTTTTTGTTAATGTTTCAAGTATATTAAAATCTATATTCTCTTTATCCTCTTTGAAAAATCCTCTAAAATCTTCTATAGTTTGAGTTAAGAAAGATACATAATCCATAATATTATTATAACTATCCTCTATCTCTTCATTTGTAGATATACCTAATTGGAGTTGTAAAAGCATACCAGAAGCAGTTGTATTTATAGCACTTAAAGGTTGTCTCCATTGATGTGCAATATTCCCTATCATCTCCCCCATAGCTGCAAATCTTGCTTGTTCTGTCATCTGCTTCTCTTTATCTCTAACTTTTTGAGTTTCAATAATGATTTTTTGTTCAAGATTTTCATTTAATTCTTGAAGCTCTTTTGTTTTATTTTTAACTATTAATTCAAGATTTTTATTCATACTTTCTAATTTTATATGGGAATTTATCTCTTGAGTTATATCATTTAATGTTATAATAACAACAGATTCACCTGTATTCTCATCTAAAGTAGTTTTTGTAGCTTTTATTAAAAAGTGATGCTTTACACCATTTTTTTTCATAATAACTTTAAAATTATTATTAGGACTTTGTTCTATATATTCATTCCAATTCAAACCATTATACTCTTTTTTTATAATATATTCTTCATTTGGTATTTTTGTCTCAAAAAAATTACAAATACATTTTATATTTTTATTAAACTCTTCAAAATTTTTATATTTTGGAAAAAAGTCATATAAAGGTTGATTTGCATCTATCATCTTTGCACCATTACTAACTATAATAATATTTGATTGAGCATCAAGTATAGCCCTAGTTGCTTTCTCTTGCTTTTCTTGTTTTTGTAATATATCAAATAATAACTTACTATCTCTATTTAAATTTCTAATAATAAAATATCCTAAAATTAAAACTATTAAAACTGTTATTATAATTACAGATAATTTAATTTGAGATAATCTTTCTTTTTTTAATTCTATCTCTTCCCTTAATGCTTTATATTCAATATCACTATCATATAATACTTTTTCTATATTTTTAGAAATATTTGCAAAAAATGGAGTTAAAGTGTTGTAATATCTCTTTAATTCTTTAATATTATTTAAAACTTTTTGAGTATTTTTTTCTTTTAAAAATCTCTCTTTTTGAATTAGTAATAGATTAATTTTCTCTTTAATATAATTTATTTTTGAAATATCTATACCTTTTAATAAAAATTCTTTATTTTTAACTATCTCATATTTAATAGTTTTTATTTGATTTGTTATATTTAAATATATCTTTCTATTTAATGTACCACCATTTTTTAATATATCTAATGTTTTTTCTATTATTTTAAGTTTTTCATCTATTTTTATACCTATTGAATCTCTAGAGGTTTGATTTGATGTATTTGTAGATAATTCACTAATTAATGCTTTTATTTCTAATATATCATAATATATAAATTTTCCAATAGTTGATTTTTGTTCAAAATGAACCACTTTATTATCTAAACTATTAATTAAATTATTTACAAATATATTTACTGTATATAAAGATATAAATCCAAATAAAAATATTATAATTAATAATATTAGTTTTTTAGAGGTATTATTTTGTTTTATATTATGCATTCTTTTTACCTTTTCATTTTTTTATGGTAAAATAATAACATAAATATACTTTATATATTTAAGGAAAAAAATGAAATATTTAGAAAAGATTTATGAAAATCAAAAAGATAATATAGTTAAATATGTTGATGGAAACTATTTACTTAATAGTAGATATAAAATTGGGACTATTAAAATATCAAATAAAATTGCAATATTAGATTTAGGTGAGAATAAATCTCAAAAGATTTTTGTTGAATTAGATAAATTAAATGGCGCATATGAAAATGATATTGTTTTAGTTCAGGTGTTGTTTAATCCAAAAGGTAAAACAAAAGCAAAAGTTATAGATATATTAGAAAGTTCAGATAATGAGATACTGTTATATTCTCAAGATAATATTTTTTATACTATAAAAGAGTCTATTGAGATATCTATTAACAATAATGAAAAATTATCAAATGGGGATATATTAATAGCTAAAAATAAAAATATAGTAAAAATAATAGGTAATATTAAAGAGGCAAAAATAGATGAAAAAATATCTTTTTATCTTTATAATCAAAGTTATAGATTAAATGATTTTGAAAAATATAACTATAAAGCTACAGATGTGCAGAGAGTAGATTTAACTCATCTTGATTTTTGTACTATAGACCCTATAAGTGCAAAAGACCACGATGATGCTATATATTTTGATAAAGATAATAGTGAATTATATATAGCTATAGCAGATGTAAGTGCTTTTGTACAAGAGAGTAGTGAACTTGATAAAGAAGCATTAAAAAGAGGTTTTTCTATATATCTTCCAAATAAAGTATTACCAATGTTACCTTTTGAGTTAAGTACAGACCTTTGTTCATTAGTACCAAATGAGCAAAGATATGCTTATGTATTTAAATTAAAATTAGATTTAAATAGTTTTACAGTAATAAAATCAGAACTCTTTGAAGCTATAATTGAATCAAAAAATAAATTTAGTTATGAATATATAGATGAGGTATTAAAGAGTAATGATTTAAATAATGAATATGTAAACTTATATAATATTACAAAAAAGTTTAGAGAAAAAAGACTTAAAAAAGGTTTTGATTTTAGAAATGATGAGATAAGGTTAATACTAGACCATAAAGAGGAGTTAAAAGATTTTAGAACTGAAACTTCATCACCTTCACACTCATTAGTAGAGGAGTGTATGCTTTTGGCTAATAAAGAGGGGGCAAAAAGGTTAAAACTACTAGGTATTTATAGAACACACGAAGAACCAACACAATCAAAAATAAAAAAACTTTTAGAAGATGTATCTTTATTAGGTTTAAAAGTAAAATTAAAAGATGATGTACATAGTACAATTTTAGATATACAAGAGAAAGCAAAAAATTATGGTTTAGAACAAGAGATTGATGAACTAATAATTCAATCACAACAACAAGCAAAATATAGTAGTATAAAAAATCAACATTTTGGATTAGGATTTGATGATTATTCACATTTTACATCACCTATACGGAGATATTCAGATTTAGTTTTACATAGAATGTTAAAAACTCACAAAATACCAAAAAATATAGAAGATATTTGTGAAGATATAAGTGTAAAAGAGAGAAATATAACTACTCTTGTATGGGATTATGAAGATAGAAAATATGCTAGATATTTATCTAATTATATAGGTGATATATTTGAAGCTAAAGTTATAGATGTAGAAACACCAACTGTAAAAATAGAAGATAGTTATATTAAAGGTGCTAGAGCTTTTATAGAAAATAAAGAAAATAACTTTTCAAATAAACTATTTTCTACTGTAAAAGTGAAAATATTATCTAGTGATATCATATCAAAAAGAGTTATAGTCTCTATTATGCCATAAAAGTTACATAAAAGTTATAATTTAATGTAAGTTTTTATCACACTTAAGAGAAGTTTAATTGTACTATATGTAGAATTAGTTTATAACATTGTAGGAAGAGCTTGTAAGTGATTATAAGATTCGTTATTACACAATCGTTAAGTTTATAAAAATACAAAGGATTAAAATGAAGAAAATGATTAAAATGAGTCTTGTTGCTGCAGTTGCAGTTGCTGGTTTAAATACGACTGCAAGTGCTGCAAATTTAGAAGA
>JAYELQ010000302.1:0-5379 GCA_034717655.1 Campylobacterota bacterium | reverse complement strand
ATATGGTATTTATATTGATAATATTTTAGTATAAGTTTATGATTATAAATGAAGTAAATATTTGATTATATGAGTATTTTGGTAGCTGAATTAGAAAGAGTTGTTTTTTTGATTATCGTAACATCAGTTTATAACAACAATAAAGCTCACCCTAAAAATAGATAAATCAATAAAAAACTACTAGTTTCCTTAATCAAAATTAAAAGTATAGTATCTAATGTAAATAATTATTTAAAATATCTTTGACTATGGTGTTAAAAATAGTATTTTTAATTTTTATCGGATTTACCTAATACCCGTATAAGTAAATTGACACTTAAGTTATGTATTTGATAATTTTAGATATAATATCAAACCTTTTCTATTCAAGAACAAGGTACAGGAGAATAATTTGAATTTAGATATAACGACTGCTCTGCAAGTAATTGCATTTGTAGTTGCAACTTTTATAGCACTTAATGTATTACATGCCATTAAACTTTTAATTACTAAAAGCAACTTAATAGAAAGTAATAAGTTCGCATACAATACAAATCATAATCATGCAAGAAGCTCAGGTATTTCCAAAGATGGTAAAATTACACACCATAAATTTTCTTGTGGTGGAGCATCATTAATGACTAATGTTATAAAAGACAAAAGTGTGAAAAATTCATTAGTTATAAAAATGAATAGATCGGAAGATAAATATACATTTATACCTCAAACAAGACTACATGGTAGTGGTTGGTTTGCCTAAAATCAAAAGAATATAAATGATTCTAGATTCATTAAATCACAACATAATAAAACTTAATGATATTATAAATAATCCTTCAGATTATTTATCTACAGAGGAAGATATTGATATCTTCAAAAAAGATATTGAACGTATAGATTTTAAAGAATATGAAAATTGGATACCAAATAATTCAGGAATACTAAGATGGGAAAGAATTGGTTTACACTCAGAAGTTAATGGTAGATTAACTTTTAATAATTCTATATTTATAAGTGATTCTGAAGTTTTTACAGCAAAAGAAATTATTGATACCGATTTAAATATAGAAGATGATATTCCAACAATATTTAATAGAGTTGATGATTTTTTTAAAGCCTACCCAATAAAAGATATTTTTTCTAAAGAAAAATCCAAAACATTATATAATAAATTTAAGGAAAACGGATTTGAAACTAGATTAAAACCAATATTTTATACATCTATAGATTTCTATGATAAAGTTAACGGTAGCTTAATAAAAGTAAAATCAGGGAAAGGACATTTAGTTCAAAATGGAGTCTACAAGGGAAAAGCTTCATTATGCTATATTAAAAAAAACTCATTTAAACAAATAGGATTTAATGAATATATTAATGAATTAAATACTATATATTCCTCAATTAATGAAGATAAACTTCATAATAGTTATAATAGAATATTACATAATATAAAATATGATTTAAAAAAAAGTGATATTTCACATTCTTTTGAAATTGAATTTGAAGTAGAAGCTAAAGGTAAGATATTATTAAAAGAAATTAAATTTGGATTTTCTAATAAAACAGGTGAAATAGAAATTGATACAATTTTAACATCAGAAGGATATAAACAACTTGTTCAATTATTATATGGACAAATTAAAAAAGTATTCCATGGTGATAATCACCATCATCATAAAGATGATGTAATTTTAAGAGTTTATGAAAAAGGTTTACCTCCAACTATTACATTGGAACAATTTTTATCACATATCAAGGGAATTGAAAAAGTTGAAAAAAATAGAAAATTAATCCAATGTAATGAATTTATACCATACTATATACATGAAGCAGAAGGAATTGTTGCTTATGCAAATATGTATTCAGTAAATTATGTTAACTGTGAAGATGGTAAAAATCAAATTAAAGCTATGGATTGTGTATTTAATTCAATAAAATCCACAATTGCTAGATATGATGAATTAAAAGATAGACTATCATTCAAAAAAATGCCTATAAATATATTTTCTACTATACCTTTTTGGATTTTATCTACAGCTTTTATCTCTTTATTGGTAGGAATTATTTCATTTGAAGATAAAACTATACTAAATATTACAATTACAAATGATATGTTAAGCAATCAATCTTATATTAAATATGCTTCAATTGCAATATTATTTTTTATATTACTAATTGTATCTCTAATATTTAAACATAATATTTATAAATATTTTTGTAAAAATAAATTACATAATGACTTTAGACCAAAAGATAGTTATTATTCTCGTTTTTATGATACTAAAGGTAAAACAAGATGGCTCAATATTATTATAAGTATATGTACTGCTGTAGGTTTGTATTATTATAGTTTTCACTAATACGTTATAACAAATCGCTGGATAAGTCGCCACATTCCAATAAGTTTAACAATGATACCAATAGTAGTATATTACTCCTCTGCAAAAGTAATCACCTCAGAGCTGAAATCTACATCATATTTTTTATTATTTTTATACAGTGAATGAGCAGTAATTATCATTTTTATCTTTTTGTTTGTCTTCTAAATGCTATAATTAAATGATAAAGTATCAAACCAGAAAATATTTTATATAGTAATCCATATATGCTATAGTTTTCAATTATATTTTTATCTATAGGATTATATGAATTGACTAATAATTTAAAAAACTCATCATCAGAATTATAAATAGATAATGTAAAGAAGAATCCTAATAGTATATATATTGCAAATGGTTTTATCCAACTTTTTCCAAAACCAGAAACAAAATTATTAAATAAAAAAATAACTTTTTCACTTATATTTTTAGAACTAATATTATTTTGGTACTTACTCATTTCCATAATATAAAAGTTATTAGCTTCTATATGGTTACCTTGAGAATCATATACAAACTTTAATTGCCTAAAAATATCTTGACGAGCTTCTATTTTAAATATATTGCCCCAATATATAGAGTTTAATGAACTGTTAATAAATGATGTTTTTTCTATCTTTTTAACAGCTTTAGATATATCAAAATCATTAAAATATGTATTATTAAATCCGACTTTATTTAATATTAACTCTTGAGTTATTTCAATATTATGAAATAACATATGCTTAACATCTTGTGTTAAATTTTCAAGATCTAAATAAGATATTATCAAGTTTTCAAAAAGTATTTTTGAACCTTCACTAAAGTTAATATTAAATAATTTCAAATTTTCTATTAAATCGATATTAAAAACTTCTAATTTTGAATCTATTATTACACCACAAATATTTAACTCATTAATATTTTTCATATCACAAATATTTAAATTATTTATATTAATTCCATTAAAAGACAATTCTCTTATAGTAGAATTTAATAATCTAATATCCTCATAAGTGTTTACTTTATCAGGATGTGATAAAAACTCTATATTTGAGATATTATTCATTACAATATTATTGATATAAATTTTATTATTAAAATTACCTTTAAATATGATTCGATTATAATGAATTGTTTTGTCTAATACAATATCAGCATTTATATTTAATATATTAAATTCGAATTCTTTCTCAAAAGTACATTTTCTAAAAATAAATTCAGTTTTTATATTTTGATTGTATTCGAAAATAAATTCTTTTTTAAAAGTACAATTTATAAATTCATATTTAGTAACTTCTTTAGAATAAAAATTAGAATTGAATTCTGAAATATCATCAATATCTTTTATAGTAATAATATTTTCTTTAAAATCTTTATTTGACATGTTTTAAAACTCCTTATTTATTAATTTATAATATACATATTCTAATTCCGTTGAGTAAAAATTCTTTTTTTATTTTAAGTCTTAAAAGAGGTAATAGACTATATCTAAACTGTACTTGATTAATTATATTTATTTTAAAGACTTCAAATTGTCTAAGCTTACTAAAAATATATCGATTGCATTTATACATTTATAAACTTACCTAATATTTTTCCAGATATAACTCTTTTGTCCTTAATGACAACCTTATGTTTATTTGAAACTCGTATATTTTTTTATTACAACTATTATATACAAAATAGTGAGTATGTACTTTTTATAATAAACAAAAAATCAAAAGTAATACACAAAAACAAGCTTTGAAAGAGCCCATTCAAAAAACTCAATATCTTATTATTTAAAGATACAAATTCTAATAATTTAATAATTCTTTTTGTAAAAAGAAATTATATGTTCATTAGAATCACAGAACAATGTACTTGCATGCCATAGAGTACACGACTATCATTGAGGCACAGAACGTAAAAAAACTAATATTAACAAATTTAAGCTAAATACAAGCTTTAATCACAGTTTTAAGTTTCCGTCAAGTCACAAAAATAATTTTGCAACTTAACGGAAATCAACTCCCTTTAATATACTATCTTACTTAACTTTTATGATAAATACTAATAATTTATATTTAGATTAAAACTTTATGATAAACTTTACGAAATTTTAAAAGGATTTCAGTTGCCAAACTTAAAAAAAACAATTAGTAAATTAAATGAAAAACTAGAAAATATGACTTATAAAGAAGCAGAAGAGCATATAGAAAAAGTACTAATATCATATGACTTTCAATTAGATAAATTTGATAAAATTACAGCATTTCATCAATCAGTTTTAAACCCATCATTCAAACCTATAGTTGATAAAAAAGAAAGTTATGATGACAAGTTTATTAAAAAGAAAAAAAAGAGTAAAGCTTTTAGTGTCGTGAGTAATAATATAGATTTAATAAAAAGTTTACTTTTACAAAATTATAGTTATAATGACTTAGCAATTTATTTTAATAAATATAAAGTAAATAGATTAAAAGAAATTACATATACAAAACAAACAATATATCTGTATATAAAAGAATTAAAAAAATTAAAGAAATGGAATTAAAAAATGGAAACTATACATATAGTTATTATAATAGCATTAATAATATTATTTATGTTTGATATTATCTTTTATATAATATTTAAAAATCATAGTGATAAAAATAAAGAAATGACTAAAAAATTTTTTGAATATCAGATGCAAGACTTTCTTAATAGAAATGAGAATGAGATACAAAGAATATCTATTATTTTAGAAAATGAATCTAAAATTTTAAAAGATAAAATAGAAAAAGAAAATAGTCAATTCTTATCAGATACAAAAAATAGAAATGAAGATTTTTTAAAAGAAACAGATAAAAAAATTAAAAATATATTAATAGATTTAGATAATAGTAATAAAGAACATTTTAAAAAAGCTGTAGAATACAATTTAGAAAAGATGAACAGTGAGATATCTTTAATGAATGAAAAAATGGAAGAAAGCTTTGGTTATTTTAATAGAAAAACAAATGATATTTTAAATAAAATAAATAAGAATTTAAAATAAATTAATCACAAAATTAAA
>JAYELQ010000301.1:0-5414 GCA_034717655.1 Campylobacterota bacterium | reverse complement strand
TTAGAATTAGAGATAGAAATAGTTTAAATTTATAGGTTTTAAATATTATTTTAGATAAAATGGTATAAATACATACAGTGTAAAATAGTTAAACTACATTAAAATAGGAACAAAAATGTTAGATGTTATAGAAATTCAAAAAGTATTACCACATAGGTATCCATTTCTACTTGTAGATAGAGTTGAAGAGATGAATATTGAGAAAGATATTGTTGCTTATAAAAATATTTCAATTAGTGAACCAGTTTTTCAAGGTCACTTCCCAGATCATCCAATATATCCGGGTGTTATGATACTAGAAGGTATGGCACAAGCTGGAGGAATACTTGCATTGAAAAGTGCTGGTTTTACAGATGAAGAGTTAGAAAAAAAAGTTATATATTTTATGAGTATAGATAAAGCAAAATTTAGATCACCTGTAAAGCCAGGAGATAAATTAGAGTATAGAATATCTGTTTTAAAATTAAGAAAAAATATTATTGTTCTTGATGGTAAAGCTTATGTTGGAGATACTTTAGTATCTGAATCTGAACTAAAAGCTATGGTTGTAGATAAATAATAATGTTAAATATTCATCAAACAGCTATTGTAGAAGATGGAGCAATGTTAGCAGATGATGTTACTATTGGACCATTTTCTATTATTGGTTCTAATGTAAAAATAGGTGAAGGTACAACTGTAGGCTCTCATTGTGTAATAGAGGGTTGTACAACTATAGGAAAAAACAATAAAATTTTTTCACACGCAGTACTAGGAACTATTCCACAAGATTTAAAATTTCATGGTGAGAATGTTGAACTTATAATTGGAGATAATAATACAATAAGAGAATTTACACTATTTAATCCAGGAACAAAAGGTGGAGGCTCTATTACTAAAATAGGTAATGGAAACCTTTTTATGGGTTATGTACATATTGCTCACGATTGTATTATTGGAAATAATTGTATTTTAGCAAATGTGGCGACTTTAGCAGGGCATGTTGAGTGTGAAGATGATGTGGTAATAGGTGGTTTAGCAGCTATTCATCAATTTTGTAAAATAGGTACTCAATCTATGATAGGTGGAGGTTCAATTGTTGTTCAAGATATTCCACCTTTTTGTAATACAGAAGGAAATAGAGCTACTATTAGAGGATTAAACTTAACAGGTTTAAGAAGACGAATGGATAATAGAGAAGATATAAATAATATAAAAAAAGCATATAAAAAGCTATTTTCTTCAGGAAAACCACTTAGTGAAAGTGCAAATGAGATATTAGAAACATTTGATAATAGATATTCAAGACAATTAGCCCAATTTGTATTAGATACAAATAGAGGAATACCATTTATAAGGAAAATAGATGAAAAAGAATAAGTTAGTATGTGATTTTTGTGGAATAGAAGATAGTAAAGAAAACCCTATAATAGCAGGTGATTCAGCAAGTATATGTCAATCTTGTGCAAAGTCAGCTTATGAAATAATAGAATCTCATAAAACTGATGATACTACTACTATGAGTAAAAATATTAAAAGTAGTAAAAAAGAAGAAATTATGACTCCAAAAGAGTTAAAAATGATTTTAGATGAATATGTAATAGGTCAAGATAAAGCTAAAAAAGTTTTAAGTGTTGCTGTTTATAATCATTATAAAAGGATATTTAGACATGATGTATTAGATGATGATACAGAATTAACGAAATCAAATGTATTACTTATTGGACCTACAGGAAGTGGTAAAACATTATTAGCTCAAACAATATCAAAATATTTAGATGTTCCTTTAGCTATAGCAGATGCTACTAGTTTAACTGAAGCTGGTTATGTTGGAGATGATGTTGAAAATATAGTTACAAGACTTATTCAAGCAGCTAATGGAGATGTTAAAAAAGCAGAACAAGGTATAATATTTATTGATGAGATAGATAAAATAGCTAGAATGTCTGAGAATAGAAGTATAACAAGAGATGTAAGTGGTGAAGGTGTACAACAAGCATTATTAAAAATAGTTGAAGGTAGTAAAGTAAATGTACCACCACAAGGTGGAAGAAAACATCCTGGGCAAGAGTCTATATCTTTAGATACAACAAATGTATTATTTATATGTGGTGGTGCTTTTGATGGGATGAAAGATATTGTATCAAAAAGAGAAGGTGGAAATATCTTAGGTTTTAATCAAAAAATAAAATCAAAAGATGAAGAAGAAAACTTTATGAAAGATATAGAAGCTGATGATTTAGTAAAATATGGTCTTATACCTGAGTTAATTGGTAGACTACATATGACTGCTATTTTAGAAGAGGTAGATGAAGATGCAATGATACATATTTTAACTGAACCAAAGAATTCTCTTACAAAACAATATAAAAAACTTTTTAAACTCGATGAGGTTGACTTAGATTTTGAGACGGAAGCTTTAAATGCTATTGCAAAAGCTGCTATAGAGAGAAAAACAGGAGCTAGAGGGCTTCGTTCTATTATGGAAAATATGATGCTTGATATTATGTTTGAACTTCCTGACTATAAAAATCAAACTATTACTATTACAAAAGATATGGTTGAAAAATCAAATGATAGTAAAATAGAAGATGAAACTAAACCTGAAGAGATAGAACTTAAGAAGGATTAATATATGATATTTGATAAATTTATCGGTTGGTTCTCAAATGATATGGCTATTGACTTAGGAACAGCAAATACTTTAGTATCTGTCAAAAATAAAGGTATCATTATAAATGAACCTTCAGTTGTAGCTGTTCAACACGATAGACATGGAAGAGACAAAATACTTGCAGTTGGTTCAGATGCTAAACAGATGATTGGTAAAACACCTGTTAATATTCAAGCAGTTAGACCTATGAAAGATGGTGTTATAGCTGATTTTGAAATGACTGAAAGAATGATAAGATATTTTATTGAAAAAGCTCATAATAGAAAAAGTTTTTTAAGACCTCGAATTATCATATGTATCCCTCATGGTATTACACAAGTTGAAAGAAAAGCTGTAAAAGAATCAGCTTTAAGTGCAGGGGCTAGAGAAGTTTTTCTTGTTGAAGAGCCTATGGCAGCTGCTATTGGTGCTGGAATTCCTGTTAGTAGTCCTGATGGATATGTTATAGTTGATATAGGTGGAGGTACTACTGAAATTGGAGTTACCTCATTAGGTGGATTAGTTTTAAGTAAGTCTATTAAAGTTGCTGGAGATAGG
Organism: Campylobacterota bacterium; assembly: GCA_034717655.1. Classification (GTDB taxonomy): domain Bacteria; phylum Campylobacterota; class Campylobacteria; order Campylobacterales; family Arcobacteraceae; genus JAIOSF01. Next base: position 2,224 of record JAYELQ010000301.1, on the reverse strand, counting down.
TTTGATAAAGCTATAGTAGATTATGTAAGGCAAAATTTTAATCTTTACATTGGAGAAAGAACTGCTGAAAATATAAAAATAGAAGTAGGGACTGCTATAAAGCAATCAGAAGATAAAGTTATCCCTGTAAAAGGTAGAGATAGCTCTGGTTTTCTAACAACTATAGAACTTACAAGTGAAGGTGTTAGGACTGCATTAACAGAACCTTTAAAAGAGATATCTTTAGCAGTTCGTCAAGTTTTAGAAGATATGCCACCTGATTTAGCAGGAGATATTGTTGATAATGGAGTAGTTCTGACAGGTGGAGGTTCTTTAATAAAAGGGATAGCTAAATATTTAGCACACGATATAAAACTACCTGTTAGAGTATGTGATGAACCTTTGCTAGCTGTAGCATATGGTACAAGTAAAACTTTAGATGAGGAATCTTTACTTAGACTAATATCTAATGAATAAAAAGGTTTTACTTGCTCTATTTTTATTATTTTATATTGGGTATTATTTCCGTTTTGATGAATATATTCAATATAAAATATTTCAAATTACTAAAAATATATCATCTTTTACTATAAATAGTATTGATTTTATAAAAAATAATATAAATAACTATTTTCAAAAAGTCTCTTATATAGAAGATTTAAAAGAGCAAAATAATTTAAACAATCAATATAAAATAAAATATAATATATTAAAAAATAAACTAGAGGAATACAACTCATCTTTATTATCTTATGATAGTAATTTATCTTTAAAAAAAGTTTTTATTTTATCTTATAAGAATTTTAATGATTACTCTAAAGCAGTTTTAAATTATGATATATCAGATAATAAAATATATGCACTTTTAACTAATAATGGTTTTAGTGCAGGTATTGTTATAAAAGAAGATAAACAAACAATAGTATATTTTAATAATAATTCAAAAGCAAACTATACTGTATTTATAGGAAAAAATAATATACCAGGTATAACCTCAGGTATAAATTTTGATGGAAAATTAATTATTAAATATATTCCATTATGGAAAAATGTAAATATTGGAGATAAAATAGTTACAAGTGGTCTTGATAATATATTTCCTTTAGGTATTAAAGTTGGAAGTGTTGTATCTATTTATAAAAACAATATGATGCAAGAGATAATATGTGAACCTTATAATAGCAGTATTAAACAAAGATATTTTTACCTTTACGATTCAAATAAATCATTTTAACTCATATATTATAACTATTGAGGTAAAATACAATCAAAAAAGGATAGAAAATTTTATTAATAAAATTACCATTAACAAAACAGTTTCAAATATTTTGTAAAAATAATAGCTTTGCTAATATGAATATTGCAATAGAATATTTTAGTATATTTGGTGGATTAGATATTAAACTTGATACTTCAAAAAGTATAGAAGAGTTAATAGAAAAACATATATTAAAAGATTATACTTATTTAAGAAATATAGTAAGTAATTTAACTACAGGAAATCCAGAATATCATACTATTTTAACTTCATTAGCAATGGGAGATAGAAGAACTAATTCAGCTTTTAAAAGGTCTAAAGTTTCATTTGATAAAGGGATAGTACTAGTTGATGAATTATGTGATTTAGGGATACTTACTCTTGAAAAATCATTACAAGATTATGTTGGTATAGGAAACAAATATATAGTATCTGAAAAACTATTATTTAAATTACCATTTTTAAGGTTTTGGTTTACTTTTATCTCTCCAATTTTTAAAGGTATAAAAGAGAAAAATTATGAAGAGTTTTATAAAAGATATCAAAATAGAAAAGTTCAATTTCCATATTTAGTTTTTGAGCAACTTGCTCATCAGTTTCTAAAAAAGAATTTTAAAGATAATCCTATTTTACAAATAGGTAGATATTGGGATGATAATACTCAAATAGATTTAATTGCTAAAACAAAATCAAATAAAATAATAGTAGGAAGTTGTAGATATATTAATACAAAAATAAATAGAAGTGAATTAAATAAGTTAAAAGATTTAGCTGATAATTTAAAAATAGATGTAGATATATTTGTTATATTTTCAAAAAAAGGTTTCTCTTCAGAGTTAAAAGATAGTAAAAATGAAAATTTACAACTATTTAGTAGTAGGAATTTTAGAGTAATAACTGATTTTTAAGCTTTGATTTAGGGTATAAATGATATTATTTTTTAAACTAAATTTAAGAAAGGTATAATTTATGAAAAAACTATATAAA
>JAYELQ010000300.1:0-5434 GCA_034717655.1 Campylobacterota bacterium | reverse complement strand
ATAATATTTTTAAGAAGAATCTAACAAAATATAATTTAAAGTCCATTTTGGATAAAATAAATATATTTTATAAAAATGGATTAAACTATGACTGTTAAGATAACTTTACCGGATACCTCTTATGATATTACAATAGATACTTTAAACACTATCTCTATAGATAAAAAAGTTGTTGTTGTAACAAACCCTACTATTTCTAAGCTTCATTTAGATTACCTATTATCAAAATTAGATATAAAAGATTTGACTGTTTTTGAGATACCTGATGGGGAGCAATATAAAACATTAGCCACTATAGAAACAATACTTGAGCATTGTTTTAAAAATAAATTAAACAGAAGTTCTAGTTTAATTGCATTTGGTGGAGGTGTAATAGGTGATATGACAGGTTTTACAGCTTCTTTATACCAAAGGGGGATAGACTTCATACAAATACCTACTACTTTATTATCTCAAGTTGATGCTAGTGTTGGTGGAAAAACAGGAGTTAACAATAAATTTGGAAAAAATTTAATAGGTGCATTTCATCAACCAAAAGCTGTATATATAGACCCACACTTTCTTACAACTTTACCAAAAAGAGAATTTGGGGCTGGAGTTGCTGAGATAGTAAAGATGGCAGTATGTTTTAATAAAGATTTTTTTAAGTGGTTAGAGACAAATGATTTAAATGATAGTAATAATATAAATATAGCTATTCAAAAATCAGTGGAAACAAAAGCTTGGGTAGTATCTCAAGATGAAAAAGAGAAAGGCTTAAGAGCTGCTTTAAATTATGGACATACATTTGGTCATGTAATAGAAAATGAAACAAAATATACAAAATATCTACACGGTGAAGCTGTAGGGATTGGTATATGTATGGCAAATGAAGTTAGTGTAGCATTGGGTATAATGACTCAATATGAAGCTACTAGAGTTAAAAAGGTTTTAGAGAAGTATGATATACCTACTAGTTATAATATAAAAGATGTAGAAGATTTTTATCAACATTTCTTTTTAGATAAAAAAAGTTTAGATAGTAAAATAAAATTTATTTTAGCAGTTGGTATTGGTGATTGTAAAATTACAAGTGATGTACCTAAAGATATGGTAACAGATATACTTAAGGATTTTTGATGAAGTTTATATTAGGTTTATTTATAGTTTTTAGTTTAGTTAGTTTCTCTTATGGGGAAGATAATAATCAAACAAAAATAGATAAAAAAATAGATATTAGTCAAAATATAGATAAACTTAATACAAAATTAAAAATGATTGATGCTGAACTTTTAGATAATATATGGACAACTAGATATAATAACTATTTAACATATAGAAATATAGAAAAAGAGTTATCACAAATCAAAAAAGATGCTAAAAAATATAGTAGATGGAAAGGTGAAAAATATAAAGAACTCTCTTATCAATTATTTAATAAAATAAAAATAAAAGAGAATGAGTTAGAGCTTATAAGTGAATATAAAGATTCACCAATAGGTAAACAAATAACACCTGCTACTATACCCAAAGCCCCTATTATTACAAATCCTATTATGATAATAGAGGGGTACTCTTTTATAAAAGTTATAAATGATAATATAAAAAACTATAAAAATATAAATGCAGAATTAACTGATTTATTATCTAAACTTAAAACAAAAATAGATATATTAGAGGAGTTATATAGTATATCAAAAGATGAAAAGATAAAAAAATCATTAAATAATATGAAAACTGAATTTAAAGATTTTGTTATGGTAGTAGATATTGTATCAACTACAGATGAGGTATATACAAAAAAAATAGCTCAAATTATTCAAGAGGTTAAGCATAATATAAAAGAAGAGGTTACTAGAAGTATAAAAATAGTGGCTATTATAATTACACTATTAATAATATCTTTTATCATTAAACTATTAATGAAAAAATATATAAAAGATGATGATAGACATTATACTATGCATAAGTTTATAAACTTTATATTTATTATTATTATTGGTTTTATTATATTATTTTCTTATATTGAAAATGTATCTTACCTTGTTACTATTTTAGGATTTGCATCTGCAGGTATCGCTATTGCTTTAAAAGATTGGTTTATGTCTTTGTTTGGGTGGATGACTATTGTTTTAAGTGGTTCTATATCTGTTGGGGATAGGATAAAAGTATCAAGAAATGGTATAGATATAGTGGGAGATGTATTAGATGTATCTTTATTAAGAATAGCTATTAGAGAAGATGTAACATTTACATCTTATACTCTAAATAGAAGAGCTGGAAGGGTGTTTTTTGTACCAAATAATTATATTTTTACAGACCTTATAGCTAATTATACATTTGATGAGCTTCGTACTGTTTGGGATGGTATTGATTTAAATATAACATTTGAATCAAACCATAAAAAAGCAGTAGAGATAGCAAGAGAGATAGTAACAAGACATGCAAGAGGTTACACAGACCTTACTAAAAAAAGATTACAAAAAATTAGAAAAAAGTATATATTAAGAAGTGCAAATCCAGAACCTAGAATTTTTACTTTTGTTGAGTCTTACGGTATCGTTATATCTTCTTGGTATTATACAAACTCTCACGCTACTTTAGCTTTGCGAAGTGTTATAACTGTTGAGATATTTGAAGCTTTTAAAAAAGAGGATGATATAACACTTGCATACCCTACACAAACATTAAATATAAACAATAATCAACTATCTACAGAAGAGTTAAATAATAAAATAAATAATAGAGAGATAATATAAATGGATAAAGAGAAAGTATATTTTAAAACATTTGGTTGCAGAACAAATGTTTTTGATACTCAAGTGATGATGAATAACTTAAAAGATTTTGATATAACTTTAGATGAAAAAGAAGCAAATATAATTATAATTAACTCTTGTACCGTTACAAATAGTGCAGATAGTACAGCTAGAAGTTATATAAACAGTATTAAAAAACTACCACTTAATCCACGAGTTATATTTACAGGTTGTGGTGTATGGACAAAAGGGGATAGTTTATTTAAAGAGAATAAAATAGATGCTCTTTTTGGACATAGTGAAAAAGAGAAAATAAATAGTTTAATAAAAAATCAAAATAGATTTTTTCAAGCTGGAGATTTAGAACATATAGATAATACTATTATAGAAAATATGATAGGTAAAAGTAGAGCTTTTGTTAAGATACAAGAGGGGTGTGATTTTAGATGTAGTTATTGTATTATCCCTTTTGTAAGGGGTGATAGTAGAAGTTATGAAGAGGGTAAAATATTAGAACAAATCACTACTTTATCATCTAATGGATTTGGTGAATTTATATTAACAGGTACAAATGTCGGCTCTTATGGTAAAAAACTAGGTATTAAAAATCAAAATGATAAGTTAGTTCAACTTATAAAAAATATATCTCAAATAAGAGGTGTAAGAAGAATAAGATTAGGTAGTGTAGAACCTATTCAAATAACTCAAGAGTTTAAAGAGATACTAGATGAGCCTTGGATGGGTAAACATCTACATATCGCTTTACAACATACAAATAAAGAGATGTTAAATATCATGAAAAGGAGAAATCAAGTTAAAAGTGATTTAGAACTTTTTGAATTTTTAGCAGATAAAGGGTATGCTTTGGGGACTGATTTTATAGTTGGACATCCGGGGGAAACTCAAGAGTTTTGGTATGATGCTATGAAAAATATTGATAAATTTCCATTAACTCATATACATAGTTTTAGTTATAGTAAAAGAGATGGTACACCTAGTGCTACTATGCCATCTCAAATAGCTGGAAATATTGCAAAAGATAGATTAAAAGAGTTAGATGAAAAAATTAGAATTAAAAATCAAAATTTTAGAGCTAATAAACAACCATTAGAGATACTAATAGAATCAAAACAAAATGGTATATATAAAGGTTATGACCAGTTTTTTAACCCTATTCATATATCAAGTGATGTAGATTTAGTAGGTAATTGGATAGATATAGATAATTATAATATAGATAAGGATATAAATGTTTCCAAATTTTAATAAAAAACTTGATAAAAAAGATATCGATAAAAATCTTAAAATGATGGGTATATCATCATCTATTTTGATTGGACTATTTGCATATAGTATGATAAAAAGTGATATCTCTTTAGAGGGGACTAGCTATTATTTAGGTGTTGGGTTTTTATTTGTATTACTTTTTATAACTTTAGCACTACAAAAGTATAAAAATAAAGTAAGGGAGATGATACCTAAGAATAAGTTTCAAGAAGAGTTAGAAAAAAGTACTTCAAAAGATATAGATAAAGAGGATGAGAATAGTGATATATCAAATAAAATTGAAGCTGTAAATTCTAATATTAGCTTTAAAGATGTTGCAGGGATATCTGAAATAAAATCAGAATTACAAGAGGTTGTTGATTTTTTAAATAATCCAAAAAAATATAAAGAATTTGATGTACAATTACCAAAAGGGGTACTTTTAGTAGGACCCCCTGGTGTTGGTAAAACACTTATAGCAAGAGCTGTTGCAGGTGAAGCTAATGTACCATTTTTTTACCAAAGTGGTGCTAGTTTTGTACATATATATGTAGGTATGGGGGCAAAAAAAGTAAGAGAGCTTTTTACTGTAGCTAAATCAAAAGCACCATCAATTATATTTATAGATGAGATAGATGCTGTTGGTAAGAGTAGAGGTGTTGGTGGAAATGATGAGAGGGAAGCTACTTTAAATGAACTATTAACTCAAATGGATGGTTTTGATGGTACTTCTGGGGTGATGGTGATAGCTGCTACAAATAAGATAGAGGTTTTAGATGAAGCACTATTACGAGCAGGAAGATTTGATAGAAGAATATTTTTAAAAAATCCATCAAAAAGTGATAGGTTAGAGATACTTAAACACTATCTAAAAGATAAACAATATACTTTTGATTTAGATATTTTAGCATCAGATACAAGTGGTTTTTCTAGTTCTGCATTATCTACTTTAGTAAATGAAGCACTATTAAATATGATAAAATCTGAAAATAAAACTCTATCTCAATATGATATAGATATAGCAAAACAAAAACTACAATTTGGTAAAAAAGAGACAGTTGTATTAACAGATGAACAAAAAGATATATTAGCAACTTATCAAGCTGGAAAATCATTTGTATCTAAAAAATCAATTAAACTATTTGATGAAGATATCATAAATCAAGAGTTACTATATCCATCTAAAAAAGAGTTAGAGAAACAAATAGATATATATTTAGCTGGTTCTATAGCTTTAGAGGTGATTAAAAACGAATCTTATGTAGTTTTTGAAAAAGATATCACAACTGCATATAAAATAGCAAATGATATGGTAGATATTTATAAAATGGAAAATAATATAGAAAATATTATTAAAAATAGTAAAAATAATTTAAAATCAATTATAACTCAAAATAAAGATAATATTTTAAAGTTAAAAGATAGCTTAG